>JBBSSF010000103.1:0-9338 GCA_038242345.1 Hyphomicrobiales bacterium | reverse complement strand
CCGCCCCTCCCGTCCGGCGCCGGGGGGGCGCGCCGGGCCCGGGGGCGGCGGGCCCCATCGCCGGCCTACCACCCCGGCGCCCCCCCCCGCCGCGACCGGGCAACCGGTCTGAACGGGCTCTCTCCCGGATGGGGGGAGGGCCCGTTTCCGTGTGCCGGAAACCGCACCCGGGCGGAGCGGCGGCGGGGCCTGCGCGCCGCTGCGGCCGCGCGGCAGGGGCAAAGGGCGCAAGGGCAGCATTTCCGCGGTCTTTCGTCGGCTCCGGAACGGGGCCCGAGGCTCTTCGCAGGTGCGAGTCGGTGCCGTTGACTTCCCCGCGGCCGGCTCTTATCACCGGACCGCCGCAGCGAACGGCTTGAAAGTGTTCGCCCGAGGGACGATCCTGCCGTGAGGCCGGGTGCGCCCGGTGATTTGCGAGACGAAAACCACACGCGCCGGCTCCCGAGCCGTGTCGCAGAGGCTGCCCGGCCCTCCGTCCACGATATCCGGAGACGGTGGCTGGCCTTCCCGGAGGGGAGGGCCTTGCCGGATCGCCCTGCCACATGGTCTGCCCGGACCCCAGGAGCGGAAGCCGACCGCGAGGAAGCCAGAGGGCTCGATGACGTTCAGGATCTCCGGAAAGAATGTCGACATCGGCGACGCCCTGCGCAGCCGCATCAACTCCGCCATCACCGAGCGCGTCGGCAAATATTATGAGGGCAGCTTCACCGGCCATGCCACCGTCGAGCCCGACGGATCCGGCTACCGGGTGGAGTGCGCCATCCATCTCGAATCCGGCGTTTCGCTTCAGGCCACCGGCCGGGCCATGGATGCCCATGCGGCCTTCGATCAGGCGGCCGATCATATCGAGCAGCGTCTGCGCCGCTACAAGCGCAAGCTGAACCGGCGCCGTCCCGCCGCCGGCCAGGATCCCGAGCGGCAGGCCATCGAGGCGGCCGCCTATGTGATCGCGGCCCCGGACGAGGACGAGGAACTGCCGGCCGACTATGCGCCGCTGATCGTCGCCGAGACCGCCACCAAGATCCGCACCCTGACCGTCAGCATGGCGGTGATGGAGCTGGATCTGACCGAGGCGCCCGTGGTGGTGTTCCGCAATGCCGGCTCCGGCGGCATCAATGTGGTCTACCGCCGGCCCGACGGAAATGTCGGCTGGATCGACCCCGGTCTCACCCCCGCCTGACCCTTTCCCGGGCCCGCCGGACTTTTCGCGGGCTCCCGCTGCCGGATGCTGGCATCCGGCTTGACTGGCACCGATCCGGTGATCCTGATCCGCCTTGCGGCGCCAACTGGACGAACGTTGATGGACCTGAGCGACCTGTTGACCCTGGACGCGATCCTGCCGAACCTCAAGGCTTCGAGCAAGAAACAGGCGCTTCAGGAACTGTCGGCCCGGGCAGCGGACATCACCCGGCTGACCGAGCGCGACATTCTCGAAACGCTTCTCCAGCGCGAACGGCAGGGATCCACCGGCGTCGGCCACGGCATCGCGATCCCCCATACCAAGATGGCGCCGCTCAACCGTCTGGTGGGCGTATTCGCCCGGCTCGACCGCCCGATCGACTTCGAGGCGGTGGACGACGAGCCGGTGGACCTGCTGTTCCTGCTGCTCGCGCCGGAAGGCTCCGGCGCCGACCATCTGAAGGCGCTGGCCCGCATCGCCCGGGTGCTGCGGGATCCCTCCATCGCCGGCAAGCTGCGCGCCACCAGCGATCCGGCGGCGATCTATGCCGTGCTGACCGAACCGGGTGTCACCTCCGGCAACGCGCCGCTCTGATCCGGGGGGCATCGAGACCGGGAATTTGGGGCGGGGGCGCGGACCGCCCCCCCGCTGCCCCCTTCGCTTGAAAATGCTCTGGCCGTTCGTGCGCTCCGGGATCAGAACGGCATCAGGCCGTCGGCGGGAGCCGGGGTGACCGGAGCCGGTGTCCGCGTCAGGTCGGAGAGGAAGCGGTCGCGCCAGGCGGCGAGGTCATTGCGCTTCAGCACGTCCATCATGTGGGCGTGGCGGGCCCGGCGCTCCTCATGGGGCATGGTGAGGGCCCGGTCGAGGGCGTGGGCCATGGCGGTCACATCGTGGGGATTGACGATGAGGGCCGCATCCAGCTCCCTGGCCGCGCCGGTGAACTCCGACAGCACCAGCACCCCCGGCATCTCCGGATCCTGAGCCGCCACATATTCCTTGGCGACCAGGTTCATGCCGTCGCGCAGCGACGTGACGAAACCGACATCGGCCGAGCGGAACAGCCCCATCAGCACGCCGCGGGCATAGCCCTTGTTGAGATAGCGGATCGGGTTCCAGTCGAGATCGGCGAAGCGCCCGTTGATGCGCCCGGCCTCGCGTTCGAGATTCTGCCGGATCGCCTGATAGGTCTCGAGGTCTCCGCGGGACGGCGGGGCGATCTGGAGGAAGCTCACCCGGCGGTGATGCTGGGGGCAGAGTTCGAGGAGGGTCTCGAAGGCGAGGAAGCGTTCGAGCAGGCCCTTGGAATAATCGAGCCGGTCGACGCTCATGATGAGACGGCGGCCCTGGAGGCTGTCCTTCAGCATCCGCACCGGCCGCCGGCCGACGACGCCCTCGGCCTGATGCTGGATGCGCTCCGGCTCGACGCCGATCGGATAGACGCCGGTGGCGACATCCCGCCCGCCGGTGCGGATCCGTCCGTCCGGGGTGACCGGCGAGAGCCCCAGCGCCTCGACATGGCCGAGGAAGGCGCGCCGGTCATTCTCGATCTGGAAGCCGACGAGATCATAGGCCAGCAGGGCCTCGGTCAGCCGCCGGTGCACCGGCACCGTGGTGAACACCTCGGTGACGGGGAAGGGGATGTGCAGGAAGAAGCCGATCCGGTTGGCAACGCCCAGCGTCCGGAGCGCGGCCGCGAACGGGATCAGGTGGTAGTCGTGGATCCACAGGATGTCGTCGGGCCGCAGCATCGGCGCCAGGATGCGCGCGAGCTTCTCGTTCACCCGTTCGTAGCCGGCAAATTCCGCCCGGTCGAAGCGCGACAGCTCCACCCGATAATGGAAGGTGGGCCACAGGGTGCCGTTGGCAAAGCCCCGATAATATTCGTCATAGTCCTGCTGGGTGAGATCGACGGTGGCGACGCTGATGCGGCCGCTTTCGGCGACCGCGGGTGGCGCCTCGTCTGCCGAGATCTCGCCGCTCCAGCCGAACCAGATGCCGCCCATGGACTTCAGCGCATCGAGCACGCCCACGGCCAGGCCGCCGGCGGTCGGCTTGCCCTCGGCGATGGGCGCCACCCGGTTGGACACCACGATCAGCCGGCCGCCGCCCTCCGGACCGGGAAGCGCTGCCGCCGAGGCCGGCACCGCCGGCCGCCCGCGCAGCGCCGTGGTTGCGCGGCGGATGTCGAGGGGAACCGGCCGCGCCGGCCGTTCGGTCCGGTCCGTCCGCTCGGGACGGGGCGTGTCGTCCGGTCCGGCGTCGAGCCGGTCTGTCGGTGAGGTGATGTCCATCGTCAGAAGCCCTCCTGCCAGGGAATGGAAAGACGGGTCGCCGAGTTAATCAGCCCGACATGGGAATAGGTCTGCGGGAAGTTGCCCCACAGTTCTCCGGAGGCAGTGTCGACATCCTCCGAAAGCAGTCCGAGCGGATTGCGCAAGCTCAGCATCCGTTCGAACATGGCGCGTGCTTCCGCCTTGCGCCCGATGGCGGCAAGTGCGTCGATGTACCAGAAGGTGCAGACGGTGAAGGCAGTTTCCGGTGTGCCGAAATCATCCGGAATGACATAGCGGTAGACGAGCCCGCCATGCACGAGGCTCTTCTCGATGGCCTCCACCGTGCCGACGAAGCGCGGATCCGTGGCCGTCACGAAACCCAGCTCGTGCAGCAGCAGCAGGCTCGCATCCATTTCCTGCCCGCCGAAGGTGGCGCCGAAGGCGTTGATGTCGGCGTTGAAGGCTTCCGCCACGATGCGGGCATGCATCGCGTCGGCCCGGGAGCGCCAGAAGGCGGCCCGCGCGCCCAGACCCAGCCGGGCGGCGATCCTGGCCAGCCGGTCGGCGGCGGCCCAGCACATGACGGCGGAGAAGGTGTGCACATGGCGCGCGTTGCGCAGCTCCCACAGGCCCGCATCGGGCTTGTCGTAGAACTGCACCGCATGTTCGCCGAGGCGCTCCAGGCTCTCGAACAGGGCGACGGTGCCCGGCGTCGTCAGCCGCTCGTCGAAGAAGGACTGGGTGCAGGCAAGCACCGCCGCGCCATAGACGTCATGCTGGGGCTGGGTATAGGCGGCGTTGCCGATGCGCACCGGCCCCATGCCGCGATAGCCTGAGAGGTGATCGGCCTCCCATTCCACCAGCTCGGTCTCCAGCGCGATGCCATAGACCGGCTGGAGGATGCCGCCCGGCGCGCCGGCGGCAATGTTGGCGAGATAGCGCTGATGGTGCTCCATCGTCCGCGTCGCGCTCAGCCGGTTGAGGGCCATGACGACGAAGAAGGCATCCCGGAGCCAGCAGAACCGGTAGTCCCAGTTGCGCCTGGAATGGCCGAACTCGGGGATCGAGGTGGTGAGCGCGGCGATGATGCCCCCGGTCTCCTCATAATTGGAGAGCTTCAGGGTGATCGCCGCGCGGATGACCGCCGCCTGCCACTCGAACGGAATGGTGAGCCCGCGCGCCCAGTCCTCCCAGTAGGACCGGGTCTGCTCGAACCAGGCGCGGGCCAGCACCGGCACGCCATCCGACAGGCTCTCGTCGGGGCCGAGGATCATGGCCGCCGGCGCGTCGAGGATGAAGGGCGTCTCGGTGAGGATGTAGGACACCGACAGGTCCGTGGTGAGCCGCAGGGTCTGTTCCGGGCCGATGAAGCGGCAATGGTTGGTGCCGCGGGCGATGGTGCCCTCCACGGCGCCATGCTGGAAATGCGGCCGCAGCCGCACCCGGATGCGCGGCGCGCCGGCAACCGGACGCAGCATGCGCACGATGGAGGCCGGCCGGTAGACCCGTCCGAGCGCCACGAAGCGCGGGCAGAAATCGAGGATCTCGATCTCGTTGCCGGCCTCGTCGGCGATCCGGGTGGAGAGGATCGCCGTGTTCTTCAGATAGGTCTGGGTCCACGAGGTGGCGCCCGGGAGCTCGACGTCGAAGAAGCCGCGCTCCGGCCGCATGCCGTCGACGAGGCTGGAGAACACCGGGTCGCCGTCGAAGCGCGGCAGGCAGGCCCAGACGATGCGGGCCTTCGGGTCGACAAGGGCGCCGATGGCGCAGTTTCCGATCACGCCGAGATCCAGGGTCGTCATGCCAGCACCTCGAAGGAAGAGGCGAGCCAGCCGTGCAGCGCGCTGACCGTGCCGAGCCGGTAGCGTGCACCGGTCTCGCCGGGGCCGATCTTGATGCCGAAGCCGCCAGCGGCTTCCGCCGCCGCAAAGCCCGGCTCGTCGGTGCGGTCATCGCCGACGAAGATCGGCCGGCGACCGCAAAAGGGGGCGTCGGCCAGGAAGGCGGCAATGGCCGTGCCCTTGTCGACGCCCCGCGGGCGGATCTCCGCCACCTGCTTGCCGATCAGGATCTCGTAGCGATCGCTGAACGGAGCCGCCGCGACGGTGGCCGCCGTTTCGGCGGCCGGCATCAGCTCGGGCCGGGCGCGGGTGTGCAGCGCCAGGCACAGGCCCTTGTCCTCCAGGAGCACGCCCTGATGCTGGCTGGCGAAATCGGCGAGACGGGCCCGCATCGTGTCGAGCGCGGGGCGGTCCGGGGCGAGCCGGTCGATGCGGCCGTCGGATCCGCGCCGTTCGGCCCCGTGGAGGCCCGCGACCGGCAGGGTGAGGGGGGAAAGGAAGGCGTCGATCACCGCGATCTCGCGTCCGGTGACGATGGCGAGCGCGCCATCGGCGGCCTCCGACAGGGAGGCAACGAGGGTCCGGAGCGTGTCCGACACCTGCACGGCGTCCGGACGGGGGGCGAGATCGACGAGGGTGCCGTCGAAATCGAGGAAGATCGCGAAGGTGCTGGAAAAATCGGCGGGCGGGCTGGTCATCCGCGGGGCGGGCTCCTTGATCCGGGGCGGGCCCGTCGTCGCCAGCCGGAGGCAGGGCGGGTGCGGGGCCGCGGGGAGTGGGGGACGTCACGTCGGGCGATGGCAACCGGCACCGGCGGCCCGGGAACGGGCCGACCACGCGCTGACGCCGGTGCGTTCGGTAAACGGCATGAACGGCCGCCGGGTTCCCGTCCGGGCGCGGCTTTTTCCGCGCGTCGCGCGGCTGTGCCGCAGAGCCCGCACTGCGAGAGGGCCGGAGGACCGACCGTGGCAGACGGCGCGGGGCGCGCGGGCTCCCCGGAGCGGTGGCGTGCATCGGGGACCGATAGGCGGGCTGCGGGAGCGGGCCGAGGAGAACGAAGAAAAGGGGGCTGCGTCGGGACCGGGCCCTTGCGGGGCACCCCGGGGCCTTCGGCCATCCACGGGAGCCGCGCCGTGCGCCCGGTATCATACCAGGCACACGAAGTGCTGACCGCACCATGCGCCTGAAGGACAGCGGATTTCTCATATGCGCCAATGGCATGAGAAATCCGCATCGGAATACCAAAGAGTCCTTTTCAAGGATCTTTGGTATCAGTTGATGACGCTGGCGGTCTGGGCGGTCTTGCCGGCGGTGTCGCGGGTGGCCATCAGCGCGTCGACGCGGCTGCGTTCCTTCTTGAACTCGGCCATCATCTTGCCGGAGAGTTCGCGCCCGCGCGGCAGCTTGATGCGCAGGGGATCGACGAGGCGCTCGTTCACCGACACCTCATAGTGCAGGTGCGGGCCGGTGGAGAGCCCGGTGGAGCCGACATAGCCGATGATCTGGCCCTGGGTCACGGTCGATCCGACGGTGACATTGCGGGCGATACCGGACATGTGGGCATAGCCGGTGACATAGCCGTTGCCATGGCGGATGCGGACCATGCGGCCATAGCCGTTGTTCTGCCATCCGGCGTCGATCACGGTGCCGTTGCCGGAAGCCATGATCGGCGTGCCATAGGGGGCGGCCCAGTCGACGCCGGTGTGCATCTTCACATAGCCGAGGATGGGGTGGGAGCGGGCGCCGAAGCCGGAGCGCAGCTCGCCGCCATTCATCGGCTTGCGCATGAGGAATTTCTGCGCGCTCTTGCCGGTCTCGTCATAGAAATCGACGGCGCCATCGTCGGAGGTGCGGAAGCGGTAGAAGCGGCGCTCCGCGCCCCCGACGGAGAGGGCGGCGAACAGCACTTCCGGCTGGGCGGTCTGGTCGTCCTCGTCGTCGAGGCCGTAGAACACTTCCATCCGGTCGCCGGTGCGCACCGGCGCGTTGAAGTCGGTGTCGTAGGAGAACAGCGTCACCAGCTCGTGGATGGTGGGCTCCGGCAGATCCTGCTCCATCGCGGTGCGATAGAGGCTCTCATAGATGGTCGGCGCCGGACCGGACTGGGCCACCCGCGGCGCCTCTTCCTTTTCGGGGGCGTCGGGCATCTCGCTGGAGGGCTGGGCCGCGGTGACATAGAGGCCGTCGTCGGCAAGCGCGATGGTGCCGCGGTGGATCATGCCTTCATAGACCGAGACCCGGATCGGACGGCTGCGGGCGAGCCCGCTCTCGTCGGGCACCTCGTCCATGGCGATGCGCAGCCGCGAACCGGCGCGGATGGTGGTGACATTCCAGAATTTCTGGAAGGCGCCGCGGATGGCGACGAGATCATCCCCGCTGATGCCGCCGGACGAGAGCAGATCCGAAAGCGGCTCGTCCTGGTCGATGGAGGCGACTGTCTCCTGCGGCCGGTCCCGGGCTGCGTCCGCGCCCGTCTTGGCCAGTTCCGAGACATTCTCGACCTGGATGCGGACCGGCAGGTTGACCAGATCCATGGGGTTGGCCAGCGCCAGGGCCGTGCCCGGATCGCCGGGGAGGTCGTGTCCGCTGCCGTTGCCGAGACCGCCGGCGACAAGGAAGCGGGCTTCCTCGCGCACCTGGGTCTCGATTTCCGCCTCGCTGAAGGCGAGATCAGCTTCGGTCTGGGGCGGGCTCGCGGGAAAATCGCGCGTCTTGAGGGTCACCTCGCCTTCCACCTGTCCGACCGACAGCTCCGGAACCGGGCCGTGATCGGGAAAGACGGTGCGGTCGGAGAAGGCCGCCAGCGGGTTGAAGGGCGGGATGTCACCCGCGCGCGGGTCGAGGCTGGTGACGAGATCGGTGGAGACGCGGGCGAAGGGGCGCATCTTGACGATGTCCCGGTCACCCTGGCGCACGACGGTGCTGACGCGGAAAACCTGCTTGGCGCCGGACTCTTCCGGCTCGGCCACGGGAGCGAGCCGGTCGCCCTTGTGGGCGCCGCCGGAGGAGGGGCGGGGGGGCGCGTCGTTCTGGCTGATCTGGAGGGTTTCGGCCGCGGGCGTCAGCACCACATAGCGGCCTTCAAGGGCGGCCACGAGGGCGCCACCCATCAGCGCGATGGAGGTGAGGCCGGTGAGAATGGTGCCGGTCAGCCAGCGCAGCGAAACCGAGGCCCGGTCCGGACGTCCGCCGCCATTTTCCGAAAAGACGAACGGTGCCTCGTCACCAAGATCGACCTGCGGGACGTGCGGGGCTGGCCTACCGACCTTCATGAAGCGATCAGTCCTCCGATGCGCGGCCAGCCGTGGGGCGACGCACCGCGGGGACGCGGAAGGCCGGCGTTGAGCTGGGCGGGCAGGATCCGGACCCCGGGGCGGGAGACCGCGGGGAAACCCGGCGACGTTGGCCTCTCGGCTCCGCCCTGTCAACTGTGGAAATGGTCGATGCCCGTTCCGTCGCTTACCCGACGGCAAGTTTCATCTCCGCCGGACGGACGGGCGAATCGACCCCCGACCCGGTGCCGCGGCCCCTCCCGACCCGTTGCGGAGAGGAAGGCGGGCAAGGTCGATCCGAGGTCGGCGGAAGCGGCATGCCCCGCCGACAATGCGCGAAGCGCAGGATTCGGGTGCGGGAGCGCCTAGCGCCTAAGACAAATACAGCACGCGCGCGCGTGCCGGGTTCGCGAAGGCGCGCCGCCGGGAATCGTCCGGGTCGACGGTTCCATCGTGTGGAGTCGGTCAGAGGGTCAGGAAGGCCCGAAAAGCGCGACGCCCGTGAGACGGCTTATCAAATTGAAAACGCTCATGTATCCAGGCCAGCGCGGGCGCCCGTGGGAATTTTCTGATCTGGCCGGCGTTGATCCGTGTGGACACCCCGGGCGTGGGTCCTTATACACCCGCTCACACCGACGGCGGCGACGCCGCTGCCGACGGCGGGCTGGTTTGTCCCTAAGCGAAGCGCTTGGCGGCGGGCTGGTTCGGGAGGCCAAGAGGTTGGGAAGATTGGGGAAACCCGTTCGGATCCGAAGCTGGCCGTGAGAGT
>JBBSSF010000102.1:0-9342 GCA_038242345.1 Hyphomicrobiales bacterium | reverse complement strand
TGACGCCGTGCTCCTCAATACGACGGTGGCGAAAGCCGGCGATCCCGTCGCCATGGCGCGGGCCTTTGCCGACGCCATCGAGGCCGGGCGGCTGGGCTTTGAAGCCGAGCCGATGGAGCCGCGCGACATGGCGGTGGCCTCCACGCCGGTGTTCGGCCGGGCGGTGCTCTCATGAAGCTGCCGCGCTTCTATCCCGTCATGCCCGATGCCGATCATGTCGCGCGGATGGTGGCGGCCGGCGCGAGGCTGGTCCAGCTGCGGCTGAAGGGCGCGTCGACCCGGGAAAGCCGGGTGCAGGCCCGGACCGCCCGGGACCGGTGCGCCGCCGCCGGTGCCACGCTGGTGCTGAACGATTTCTGGGAGATCGCGCTGACCGAGGGGATCGGCTTCGTCCACCTCGGCCAGGAGGACATGGACACCGCCGACATCCCGGCCCTGAAACGCGCCGGCATCCGCATCGGCCTCTCCACCCATGACGAAGCGGAGCTGGAGCGGGCACTCTCCTTCGATCCGGACTATGTGGCGCTGGGGCCGGTGTGGCCGACGGTGCTGAAGAAGATGAAATGGGGGCCGCAGGGGCTGGACCGGGTGCGCGCGTGGAAGGCCCGCATCGGCGCCCGGCCGCTGGTGGCGATCGGCGGGCTGACGCCGGAGCGCGCCGCCGCGGCCTTCGCCGCCGGGGCCGACAGCCTCGCCGTCGTCACCGATCTGGTGACGGCGCCGGACCCGGCCGCTCGCGCCCGGGAGTGGCTGGCGCTGACCGATGAGGTGCCCGTGTCATGACGGCGCCGGACCGTTTCCTCCGCCAGCGCACCCTGCCCGAGGTGGGCGATGCCGGACAGGCCCGCCTTGCCGCCGCTTCCGTGCTGGTGATCGGCGCCGGCGGCCTCGGCTGTCCGGTGCTCACGGCACTCGCCGGTGCCGGCGTCGGCCATATCACCCTGGTCGATCCGGATGGGGTGGACCTCACCAACCTGCACCGCCAGCCGCTTTACCGCATGGCCGACATCGGCGCCGCCAAGGCCGAGGCCGCCCGGGCGGCACTTGCCGCCTATGCCCCGGACACCCGGGTCACCGCCCGGGTCTGCCGGCTGGATCCGGCCAATGCCGCCGGGCTCGTGGCCGGGGCCGATCTCGTCATCGACGCCGCCGACAGCTTTGCCGCGACCTATATCCTGTCGGATGCCTGCCTTCAGGCGGGCAAGGCGCTGGTTTCGGCCTCGGTGCTGGGGCTGTCCGGCTATGCCGGCGCCTTCTGCGGCGGGGCGCCCAGTTATCGCGCGGTGTTTCCGAAGATGCCGGCCCAGGTCGCCACCTGCGCCACCGCCGGCGTGCTCGGCCCCGTGGTCACCATGATCGGCGGGCTTCAGGCCCAGATGGCGCTGGCCCTCGTCCTCGGCCTCGCGCCCTCCCCCCTCGGCCGGCTGGTGCGGATGGAAGCCGGCACCTTCCGCTTCGCCAGCTTCGATTTCACCGGCACCCCGGAGCCGCAGTCCCCGATCCCCTTCATCGCACCGGAAGACGTGACGGCCGATGATCTGGCGATCGACCTGCGCGGGCTGGACGAAGCCCCGGTCTCGCCTCTTCCCGGTGCGCTGCGCCTGACGGTGCCGGAGGTGGAGGCCGCCCCGCCGCTTGTCCCCGGCCGGCGGATCGTGCTCGCCTGCCGCTCCGGCGTCCGCGCAGCCCGGGCCGCCGAAGCGCTGGAACGGGCCGGGCAACGGGAACTGGCGCTGGTCGCGTTCGGATAGGTGCGTCTGCGGATTTCTCGTGCCTTTGGATCATATGAGAGATCTGCTGTTCTTCAGGCGCTCGGTGCGGTCAGCACTTCGTGCGCCTGGTATCACACGATATTCTTCTCGATCAGCGGCCGGTTCTCCAGCATCCGGGCCGGCGACAGCGGCGAGAGGTCCAGCGTGCGGAACTGACCGTCTGCGATCAGCTCGGCCAGACCGCGGCCGACGGCGGGCGACTGCTGCAGGCCATGGCCGGAAAAGCCGTTGGCCAGATAGAAGTTGGCATAGCCCGGCGCCTGCCCGACGAAGGCGTTGTGGTCGAACAGGTTCATGTCATAGTAGCCGGCCCACGCCGCCTTCTGCCGGATGCGCTCGAAGGCCGGCACGCGATTGGCCAGGATCGGCCAGATGCCATCCTCGAAGAAGCTGTAATCGACGTCGAAATCGTCGACGACATCCGGGTCCTGATCTTCCGGCGGCTGCCAGCCGCAGAGGAAATCCCGGCCATCGGCACGCACATAGACGCCGGTCGGGTCGATCATCAGCGGGCACCTCTCCACCCTGTCGGCGCAGGAGAAGGTGAAGATCATCCGCTTCTTGACGTGGATCGGGATGTCCAGCCCGGCGGCCCGCGCCAGCGCCGCACCGCCACCGCCGGCCGCGTTGACCAGCGCCCCCACCGACAGGGTGCGGCCGGAGGCGAGACCGAGGCCGGTGATGCGATCGCCCTCCCGGGAAACGGACACGGCCGTGTCGGCCAGATAATCGACCCCCAGCGACCGCGCCTTGCGGCGGAAGGCCTGCATCAGTCCATAGCCGTCGAACCATCCCTCGCCCGAGCGACCGAAGGAGCCGGCGACGATGTCCTCCACATTCAGCCACGGGAAGCGGGCGACGAGTTCGGCCGGGTCTTCCAGCACCACATCCGCCCCGCCGGCGATCTGGACGGCGTGATTTTCCACGAGCACATCGCGGCCGGCCTCGGTGGCGAGGAAGAGATAGCCCTGCTCGACGAGGCCGATCTCGGGCCGGTCGCCGTTGACTTCCAGCCGGTCACCGATCGCGCGCAGGAACTCGATCCCGTACATGGAGATCGCGACATTGATGGCGGTGGAATATTGCTGCCGGATGGACGCCGCCGACAGCGCCGAGGCACAGCGCTGATAGGACGGATCCTTCTCGATCACGGCAATCCGGCCGGAAAAACCGGGCTCGGCCGCCAGATGACAGGCAACCGAACTGCCCGTCACCGCACCGCCGACAATCACGACATCATAGACTGAGGTCTCCGACATGGCGCGGAGAAGCTCCCGACGGTCGCGGAGGAAGGACAAGGCCGCGCGGCGACCAGAGGCGCGACCCATCCGCAAAGAACAACCGGGCTGCCGCCCGGACCCGCCTGGAGGCCCGAGGGCCTCCAAACCAGATTTTTTTCCCGGCCTCAATCGCCGGCGGGCCCCTCCGGGCCCTTGGGCTTTCGCTTCGCTCTGCGTTGCAAGCGGCGGATATGCCGCTTGCAACCCGCTGCGCGCGGCGCCCGTCGGCGCCGAAAAAGCGGAAGAAAAGCGGGAGGGGTTCGGGAGGCTCGCGCCTCCCGATCGGGGGCTCAGGGGCAGACGCCCCCGAAACCATCGCGCCCCCGAGACGCTCGGCTCAGCCCTCGACGTCGAACCTGACGCCCTGGGCGAGCGGCAGGGTCTTGCCGAAGTTGATGGTGTTGGTGGCCCGCCGCATGTAGGCCTTCCAGGCGTCCGAGCCGGCCTCGCGGCCACCGCCGGTTTCCTTCTCGCCGCCGAAGGCACCGCCGATCTCGGCCCCCGACGGGCCGATGTTGACGTTGGCGATGCCGCAGTCGGAGCCGGCGGCCGAGAGGAAGAGTTCGGCCTCGCGCAGGTCCAGCGTGAAGACGCAGGAGGACAGGCCGGCGCCGACGGCGTTCTGCAGGGCGATCGCCTCGGAGAAATCACTGTAGGGCATGACATAGAGGATCGGCGCAAAGGTCTCGCGGGTGACCGGGTCGGTCTGGGCCGGCATTTCCACCAGCGCCGGCGTCACATAATAGGCATCCGCCCCGCCGATCTCGACGCGGGCGCCGCCATGGACGGTGCCACCGGCGGCCTTTGCTTCCGAAAGCGCCGTCTGCATTCCCTCGAAGGCGGCCTTGTCGATCAGCGGGCCGACGAGGCTGCCCTCTTCCAGCGGATTGCCAACGGGCACGCCGCCATAGGCCTTGATGAGGCGCGGCACCAGCGTGTCATAGATGGAGGTGTGGACGAACAGGCGGCGCAGCGACGTGCAGCGCTGGCCGGCGGTGCCGATGGCGGCAAAGGCAATGGCCCTGAGCGCCAGATCCAGATCAGCCGACGGGGCGACGATGCCGGCATTGTTGCCGCCGAGTTCCAGAATGGCGCGGGCGAAACGGCGGGCAAGCGTCGGCGCGATGGCCCGGCCCATGGCGGTCGAGCCGGTGGCCGAGACGACCGGCACCCGCTCGTCCTCCACCAGAACCGCTCCGACATCGCGGCCCCCGATGAGAAGGGTGGAGAGGCCGGCCGGCACGCCGCCGAACTCGGCCGCGGCGGTCTCGAAGATCGCCTGCACGGCGAGTGCCGTCAGCGGCGTCTTTTCCGACGGCTTCCAGATCACGCTGTCACCGCAGACCAGCGCCAGCGCCGAATTCCACGACCAGACGGCCACGGGGAAGTTGAAGGCGGAGATGACGCCGACCGGGCCGACCGGATGCCAGGTTTCCATCATGCGATGGTCCGGCCGCTCGGTGGCGATCGTCAGGCCGTAGAGCTGGCGGGAGAGACCGACGGCGAAATCGCAGATGTCGATCATCTCCTGCACCTCGCCGAGACCCTCGGAGGTGATCTTGCCGGCCTCGATGGAGACGAGGCGGCCGAGATCGGCCTTGGCAGCGCGCAGCGCCACGCCCATGAGGCGGACCAGCTCGCCCCGGCGCGGCGCCGGCACCGCCCGCCACGCCTTGAAGGCTTCCGTCGCCGTACCGATGGCCAGCGTCGCTTCCGCCGCCGTCGCCTCGACCACCGCGCCGATGACCGAGCCATCGACCGGGGAGCGGACCGCCAGCGTCCCGGCCGTCCAGGCGGCCTCGGGCACGCCAAGCCGCGTCAGGATCGCCGCGACCTCGGCAGCAAGGGGGGACTTCGACATGGAAGGACACTCCGGAAAGCAGCAGGACCGGCCCGTTCGGGGCGCCCGGGGAAGGCGCGCGACAGCCGGCGAGACGGAGCGGTGGCGGGCGAGGCCCGGGCGCCGATCCGGCCTTGGGGGGATTCGTGATCACACTAGCCGATTCCGGCAGCGCGGTGAAAGCGCCACCGGGGCATGGCACATGCGGCCAGCCGCCATTAGGATCGCGCACCCGGCGGCAGACAGGAATCCGGACCCATGCGGATCGCGACCTTCAACATCAACGGCATCAAGGCGCGGATCGAGGCGCTCACCACCTGGCTGTCCGAGGAACAGCCGGATGTCGTGTGCCTGCAGGAAATCAAGTCCGTCGACGAGGGCTTCCCGGCCGAACCGCTGCAGAGCCTGGGCTACAATGTGGAAACCCACGGCCAGAAGGGATTCAACGGTGTGGCGATTCTCTCCAAGCGGCCGCTGGAGATCGTGCGCCGCGGCCTGCCGGGGGATCCGGAGGACGTGCAGGCCCGCTATATCGAGGCGCTGGTGCCCGGCGACGGCGACCGCACCGTCCGGGTGGCGAGCCTCTATCTGCCCAACGGCAACCCGATCGGCACGGAAAAATTCGCCTACAAGTGCGCCTGGATGCAGCGCCTGGCCACCCACGCCGCCGGGCTGATGGCGCTGGAGGAGGCGACGGTGCTGGCCGGTGACTACAACATCATCCCCGAGCCCATCGACGCCCGCACCCCGGCCAACTGGGTGGAGGACGCCCTGTTCCAGCCGGAATCCCGCGCCTTCTGGCGTCGCCTCACCGCCGCCGGCTGGACCGATGCCGTGCGCGCCGTGACCGATTCCGATCATGTCTACACCTTCTGGGACTATCAGGCCGGCGCCTGGAGCCGGGACGAGGGCATCCGCATCGACCATCTGGCGCTCTCCCCGGAAGCCGCCGACCGGCTGGAATCGGTTGCCATCCACGCCCATGTGCGCGGCCGGGAAAAGCCGTCGGACCATGTGCCCGTGGTGGCCGATCTGCGCCTCTGACCCCCCCGGCCCTCCGGAGCAGCCCCGGCGGACGTCGCCAACGCCGTGCTAACCACACGGACATGCTCCCCCTTCGTCCGGCTTGGCGCCCCCGGCCGCGCGCACTAATGTCGCACCCATGGCACTCCCCCTTGATCGTGGACCCGGCCTCGGCGGCCGCTCCATCCGCCTCGACACCCTGATCCGGCTGCGCTGGCTGGCGGTTGCCGGCCAGACCGTCACCATCGTGCTGGTCGCCCTCGGCCTGCGCTTTCCGCTGACGCTCGGGCCCGCGCTCGGCCTCGTCGCGGTCTCGGCGTGGCTGAACCTCTTCCTGCGCCTGCGCTTTCCCCAGCGGCAGCGGCTGTCGCCGGGCTGGACGGCGGTGCTGCTCGGCTATGACGTGATGCAGCTTGCCGGCCTGCTCTATCTGACCGGGGGACTGGAGAACCCGTTCGCCTTCCTGCTGATCGCCCCGGTGATGATCTCGGCGACCGCGCTGCCGCCGCGGCTGACGGTGATGCTGGGCTCGCTGGCGATCCTGATGGCGAGCCTTCTGGCCCTGCATCACCATCCCCTGCCCTGGGCAGCGGGCGAATCGGTGGGCGTGCCCCTCATCTATGTCGGCGGGGTGTGGCTGGCGCTGGTGTCGAGCCTCGTCTTCATGGTCATATATGCCTTCCGCGTCGCCGAGGAGGCCCGCCAGCTTTCCAACGCGCTGACCGCGACAGAGCTGGTGCTGGCCCGCGAGCAGCATCTGAACGCGCTGGACGGCATGGCCGCCGCCGCCGCCCACGAGCTGGGCACGCCGCTTGCCACCATCACCCTGGTCGCCAAGGAGATGGAGGCCGACGCCGGCCCCGAGAGCCCGCTGGTCGAGGACATCCGCCTGCTGCGCAGCCAGGCCGAACGCTGCCGCGAGATTCTCCGCAAGCTCACCTCGCTTGCCGCCGAGCCCGACGCCCATTTTGCCCGCATGCCGCTCGCCAACCTTCTGGAAGAAGTCGTCGAGCCGCACCGGGAATTCGGCATCGTTCTCGACGTGCGCCGCATCGGCCCGCCCCAGCACGAGCCGGTGGGCGAGCGCAATCCGGCGATTCTCTACGGCCTCGGCAATCTGATCGAGAATGCCGTCGACTATGCCACCAGCCGGGTGGACATCACCGCCGACTGGAGCGGCGACACCGTCTCCATCCAGATCGCCGACGATGGCCCGGGCTTCGACGAGGACATCATCGACCGGCTGGGCGAGCCCTATGTCACCACCCGGTCGTCCCGGCATGGCGGCCCCGCCGAATCCTCGGCCGGCGGCATGGGCCTCGGCTTCTTCATCGCCAAGACCCTGCTGGAGCGGACCGGCGCCCGGCTGGCGCTCGCCAACCGGGCCGCGCCCGAAACCGGCGCCATCGTCACCATCGTCTGGCCGCGGCGGGCGATGGACACGCCGGATCCCGCCCGCACCGCGCCCCATCCCCCGGTCGCCGCCTGAGCCGGAGAGCGGGGAATTTTACGTGCCACCCTTCGGATCCCTACGGATCCGCGACGCCCCGTCGCAGGAACGCCTTTCGCCGCGCGTCGACTTTGCCTATAACGACGTGAGCACGGTTCGCGCGGTGTCCGGACGGATGACATTTTCCCTCCCCCGGCGTCTTTCTCCGGCCACGCGCGGCAGGGCTTGCCTGGCCCCTTTCACGGGATCGGCGGCGCGACTTTCGACTGGACACCGCCCGAGCATCCCGCTTCCGGCGGTCGGGGGCTGTCGCGGCGCCGCAACGTTCGGTGAACAAGATGAATATCGTCCAGCCCGCCCAGCCCGAAGCCCTGGCTCCCGGCCAGGATCCCAGCCTCATCATCGTCGACGATGACCGCTCCTTCGCCCAGCGGCTGGCCCGCGCGATGGAGAAGCGCGGCTTCCTGGCTGACACGGCCGAGACCATCGAGGAAGCCTCCGCCAAGGTGGAGGCCCGTCCGCCGGCCTTCGCCGTCGTGGACATGCGCCTCGGCGACGGCAACGGCCTCGATGTGGTGGAGATCCTGCGCCAGCGCCGTCCGGATGTGCGCGTGGTGATCCTGACCGGCTATGGCAACATCGCCACCGCCGTCACCGCCGTGAAGCTCGGCGCCATCGACTATCTGGCCAAGCCCGCCGATGCCGACGAGGTGTTCGCCGCCCTGGTGCGCGATCCCGTCGGCAAGGCGGCCCCGCCCGAGAACCCGATGTCGGCGGATCGCGTGCGCTGGGAACATATCCAGCGGGTGTACGAGCTGTGCGACCGCAATGTCTCGGAGACAGCGCGCCGGCTGAACATGCACCGCCGCACCCTCCAGCGCATTCTGGCCAAGCGCGCCCCGCGCTGACCGGTCCGGCAAGGCGTCCCGCCCGGTGCGGCGGGACGTCGCAAGCCCTGATCCGGAGCCGTCGGCAGAGGCGCCGGAGCGAACGCCACTGTCGGCATACAGTCACGCCCGGGCGGCGCCATCCGTCAGTGCGGACGCGAAAATCCGGAACTTCCGCGTGAGATCGGCCCGGGGGGCGACAGCCCTGCCGTCCGGACCATCTGGCAGCCGGCCGGGTCCCCCCTCCCGCCCATGCCGGATGCGCAAATCGGCACTTGAACCAATTGGTCAGCTATGTGTCCAATTGGAGGCTGCCGGGTGGTCCGACCGGACCGGCCGGCCGGCACGAACGGATCTGAATGCGGTGACGCCGATCACGACGGCTGGGGGCCTGCCATGGGGGGCTTGCTGGAAAAGGCGTTCGAACACGCACTCGCCCAGTTCTACGACGCGGTGGCCGACCCGTCCCGTTGGCCTGCCGCCATAGATACGCTTGCCCGCGCGGTGGATGCGGAGGGCGGCCTGATCTTCAGCACGGACCCGAATCTCCAGGTGCTCGCGACCTCCCTGCCGCTGAGCGAGATCATGGCCGATTATGTGCGCGATGGCTGGCATGGACACAATCCGCGCTCGCTGGCCGCGCCCTTCCGCGCCGAGGAGCGCTTCATTGCCGATCATGTGCTGCTGGCCGGACGCGATTTCGACCGCGAGCCCTACTATCAGGACTTCCTGCGCCCGCACGGCCTGATGTGGGGGGCTGCGGTCCGGCTGTGGGTCACCGACGACCAGGAGCCGGTCCTGCTCACCCTCGAACGTTCCGCCACGGCCGGCCCGTTCGGACCGGCGGAGCTGGAGGCCCTCGACCGGGTGCGCGGCAGTCTGGTGCGGGCTCTCACGCTCACCCGCACCCTCGGCTTCCAGCGTCTGGACGCCATGCTCACCGCCTGGGAGAGCATCAGCCAGGCCGTGGCCCTGATCGATGGCGGCGGCCGCCTGATCCGGGCGACGCGGACCTTCTCGGCCGCCATCGGCGACGGGCTGGCCCTGCGCGCCGGCCGTCTCGTCGCCCCGACACCGGCCGAGACCGCGG
>JBBSSF010000101.1:0-9365 GCA_038242345.1 Hyphomicrobiales bacterium | reverse complement strand
ATCGAACAGCATGCCGTGGCCGGGGGCCAGCGCCTTGCGGCCCATCAGGCCATGCTCCCGGGAGGCCGGCGTATCCACCACCTCGACCGTGAAGCCGTGCTCCGCCCCGCCGGAGCGGATCGACACCTTGCCCGGGCCATCGGCCCGGCCTGCGCCGACGGCTGCCAGCACGAGGGCGGCCGCCAGCACCAGACCGCGCCCGGCGCGGCCGATCCCGGAAAACGCGCCCATCAGTGCGACGCCCGCCCGCCGGAGGGCGCCGTGCCTTCCAGCCGGATCTCGGACACCATCAGCCCCTTGGGGCCATCGCCGAAGCGCACCAGCACCACCTGCCCCGGCCGCAGCTCCGAGAAGCCATAGCGACGCAGCGTCTCCATATGGATGAAGATGTCCGGCGTGCCCTCGCCGCGGCTGAGGAAGCCATAGCCCTTGGCGCGGTTGAACCACTTGACCTTGACCCGCTCGACACCGCTGGTCGGCACCACCTGGGTGTGGGTCCGCTGGGGCACCTGGGCCGGATGCACGGCCCGCGTCTCGTCCATGGACAGGATGCGCAGGGCCTGCAACCCCTTGGCGCGCACCAGCGCTTCCAGCACGACGCGCGCGCCCTCATAGGCGACCTGAAGCCCGTGCCGGCGCAGGCAGCTCACATGCAGGAGAATGTCGGGGGCACCGGAATCCGGCACGACGAAGCCATAGCCCTTGGCCACGTCGAACCATTTCACCGTGCCGGCCACCTCGACGACGGACCCTTCCGCGCTGTTGTCCGTGCCAGCGGTCCGAAGGTCGGGTGTCTCTTTCTCAGGCATTCAGCCGGCCCTCGATAGCTGTGTCGATCCCAGTCACGACCCGGGTGACCTTCCTGCCGAAGGCACGCCGACCAAGGACGATCACGCAGAACTGATCGCCCTCTCCGATTCGGGACCGGCGGGGCACCATCACCCGGCGTCCGCAAGTCCCGACCGAAGCCGTGGTTAACATTCAAACATCCGGACCGGAAAATCGGAACCGATCCGGCATGAAAAAGACGAGGCGCGCTCTTCCAGCCACTCTTGACACGGATGCCCCGCCGCGGCAGCCGTCAGCCCGGCGGCAGCAGCGGCGCAAACAGCTCGCCGATTCCCCCGAGAAGCACGAAATCGGCGGCCTCATCGAGGGCCGTCGGCTCGCGGTTGACGATCACGAGGGTCGCCCCCGATTCCTTGGCCACCAGCGGAAAGGACGCCGCCGGATAGACGACCAGGGACGAGCCGGCAGCCACGAACAGGTCCGTGGTCCGGCTGGCGCGCTCGGCCCTCAGCCTCTCGTCGGGCGGCATCGCCTCGCCGAAATTGATGATGGCCGACTTCAGGTAGCCGCCGCAGTCCGGGCAGCGCGGCGCGCGCCCGGTGCGGGCGATCTCGTCTTCCAGCCCGTCGAACGGGAAGATCGCGTCGCAGTCCAGGCAGCGGGCATGCATCACCGTGCCGTGCAGCTCCACCACCTGATCCGCCGGCACGCCGGCCCGCTGATGCAGGCCGTCAATATTCTGGGTGATGACCGTCTCCACCCGGCCGGCGGCCACCAGCGCGGCCACCGCGCGGTGGCCATCATTGGGGGCAGCCGCCAGGAAGTCGCGCCGCATGGTGAAGCGCCGGCGCCAGTCCTCCAGCCGCGCCGCCTCGGAGGCGACGAACTGCTGGAAGGTGATCGGCTCCATGCGGCTCCAGATGCCGCCGGGGCTGCGGAAATCCGGAATGCCCGATTCCGTCGAGATCCCGGCGCCGGTGAAGACCACACCGGCCTCCGCCTCGGCGAACAGCTCGGCCAGCAGCCGACGTCCCTGGGAAAGGTCCGAGATCACCCGCATCGCGCCCTCACCGGCTGGCCGCGGGCAGCGGCGTCGTGCCGGCCGGGGCCGGCGTCGGCGGGGCGGGCGTGCGGGTACTGGCGGCAACCGGCGGCCGCGCTCCGGCACGGGCCCCCTGCTTGCCGCCAAGGGCCTCGACCGGCGCCGTTGCCACCGATCCGGCCGCGTTCGCGGTATCCCCGACGGTCTCGCCGAACTGGCCCATGCGCTGGCCATAGGTGTCGCGGGTATTCGGATCGAAGATGGCGATGGGCGCGGTGACGATGAGGCCCGCCGCCGAGCCCACGGACGCCGCAGCCCCGGTGGTGAACTGGCCGATGCGATCGCCAAGGCTGACATCGCTGTCGGTCAGGGTCTGGCCGCTGGCAAGCTGGGTACCGAGCAGGCGCACCACTTCCGGGCTGGTCGAGAAGGTGGAGTGGGCGAGCGAATCGCCGCCATCGGTGACGTTGGTCAGGTCGACGATGGTGATGTTGTAGCCGGAGAGCTCTTCCTTGATCTGGGGATCGTTCGGATCAATGGCGCCGAGGCGCGCCCGGCTGCCCCACACCCGCCGCGACACCGCCAGCGCCCGGTCGCCCCGCGACACGAACACGGTGTAGGCCGGACCGGCGTGGCCGATCTCCTTCAGCTGGGTGAGGAAGACGTCGATGTCGACGTCGGGCGCGGCGAGAATCACGTTGCGGATCGACTTCGGCAGCTTGCCATGGTCGCGGATGGCCATCTGCCGCAGGGTCTCGACGGTCAGCCACGCGCCCATGGAATGGGCAAGCACCGTCACTTCGGACACCTTCGGCGCGCCGGCCAGCGCCCGGGCGGTCTTCTCCAGACCATCGCGGGAATAGGCCGTGCTCTCGCGATCATAGTTGTAGGAGAACAGCCGCGCCCGCGACGGCCAGGTGAACAGCACCGGCACCATCGGCGCGCCGGCATCATGCACGAACTGGGCGAAACGGTAGACGGCATCCTCGAACTTGTTGTTGAAGCCGTGGATGAACAGCAGCGCCCGCTTGCCCTCGGTCTCGTCGACGATGCGCTTCATGGCCGCCCGGGCCTGGACATCATCGAGGAAGGTGACGCCCGTGGTGGTGAAATCATGCAGCGGATCCGGCGGCATCCGCTTCGGCCACTGGACTTCGCCCACCCGGCGGTTCGCTTCCGGCGGGATCGACACGGTGATGTCGACAAAGGACAGGCTGCCCCCGCGCTCGCCGGAGAACAGCACGCCGCGGTCCACCGGATCCTGCGCCCGGGTGGTCGCCACCAGCATCTCCACCTCGGAGGTGCCGGGGACGTTGACCACGGGCGTGGGAATGAGCACGCCCTCGGGCCGCCCGCCGCAGGCGGCCAGCACCAGTGTGCCAGCCAGCGCCAGCGCCGGCAGAAATTTCCCTCGCCCAGAGCCCATTGCACTATCGCTCATGCTCATCCCCGACCCCATCGGCCCACGACCGACCCTGCCCCGCTGTTAACACATTCTTTACCCCGGGCCAGCCGACCCGGCCGCGCACCGGGCCGGGGCGCGTCTCTTTCCGGACGGGACGTTGCTTTCCTGCCACCCCGCGGGCGCCGGCCGGACACCTCCTCTCCGCCCGCTCAAAAGTCAGGGAATGCGCGGCATTGACCGCATTTTCGCCTTGCACTTCCGGCCCGTTTGCGTTCGACTTTCCCAGGCCCACCGATGGACCGCTGTGCCGGACACGAGGGCTCTGGATTTCGGCCAAGGAGCGAGAGATGGCTGTCGGGACGGTAAAGTGGTTCAACACGCAGAAGGGGTACGGCTTCATCCAGCCCTCGGAAGGCGGGCGTGATGTCTTCGTCCACATCAGCGCCGTCGAGCGCTCGGGGATGAAGAGCCTGATCGAAGGACAGCGGGTGAGCTACGAGCTCGCCACCGAGCGCGGCAAGACCGCGGCGGTCAACCTGAAGCCGGCCTGATCCCTTCCTGGGCGGTCCGGCCCGGAAGGAGCCAGCCCGCACGCCCTCCCCCGCCGGGTGCCGTTCCCACCCGGCTGGCTTCTGTTAGGCCGCTGGCTTCTGTTAGGCCATTGTCTGTCTGAGTGCCGTCTGCGCGGAGCGCCTGCCGGATGCGGCTGCATCATGGTGCGGGCCGGTTTTCCGTCTGCGACACCGGAACTGACAGACGCGCGGTACGGTCAGCACTTCGTGCGCCTGTGCCAGAGGGTCAGCTTGAAGCCGGCGTGACTGTGGCGAAAGCCCGGCCGCTCATAGAAGCGGTGCGCCGCATGGCGGGCGAGATTGGAGCCGAGCTCCACGCGGCCGGCGCCGCTGTCCCGGGCGGTGGCGATGGCATGGGCCATCAGCGCCGCACCGATGCCCTGGCTGCGCTGCGACGCGGCTACCTGCGCCGCCTCCACATAGGCCCGGACCAGACCGAGATCGAGAAGCCCCGGCGACAGGGTCATCTGATACCAAAGATCCTTGAAAAGGACTCTTTGGTATTCCGGTGCAGATTTTCCATGCCATTGGGGCATATGGAAAATCTGCTGCCCTTCAGGCGCTAGGGTGCGGTCAGCACTTCGTGCGGGTGGTATGATAGGTGCCGACCACCGGACCGCCCCTTTCGGCGACGACCGGGCGCGTGGCGCCGGACGCCAGAATGCGGGCAAAGGCCGCTTCATAGACCGGCATCCGCGCGGGATTGGTCCGGTCGGGGCGATGGCCGACCTCATCTTCCGCCAGCAGCGCCACCACCGCGGCAATGCCGGCAGCGACGGCCGGGCGGATCAGCAGACCGGCCGGACCCGGCATGGGCGTTGGCTCCCGCAACAGGCCGAACCTGCCCGGAGGCCAAGCCTCCGGACCTCCCCTTCCATCATGCGACCGCCCTCCGGGCATGAGGCCCGGGGCGCCGGGATCACTCGATGCCGAGCTTGGCCTTCACCAGGGCGTTGACCGCCTGCGGGTTGGCCTTGCCGCCGGAGGCCTTCATCACCTGACCGACGAACCAGCCGGCCAGCGTCGGCTTGGCCTTGGCCTGCTCGACCTTGTCCGGGTTCCTGGCGATGATGTCGTCCACCACCTTCTCGATGGCGCCGGTATCGGTCACCTGCTTCAGGCCGCGGGCCTCGACGAGGGCGCGCGGATCGCCGGGCTCGGTCCACAGGATCTCGAACACGTCCTTGGCGATCTTGCCGGAGATGGTGCCATCCACGATGAGGTCGACGAGACCACCCAGACGCTCGGCCGAGACCGGGCTTTCGGCAACGCCCAGCCCTTCCTTGTTCAGGCGGCCGAACAGCTCGTTGATGACCCAGTTGGCGGCGAGCTTGCCATCCCGGCCTTTCGCCACCGCCTCGTAGAAATCGGCATTCTCGCGCTCGGCCACCAGCACGCCGGCATCATAGAAGGTGATGCCATAGTCGGCGACGAAACGGGCGCGCTTGGCGTCCGGCAGCTCGGGCAGCTCGCCCTTCAGCCGCTCGACTTCGACCGGGTCCAGCTCCAGCGGCAGGAGGTCCGGATCGGGGAAGTAGCGGTAGTCGTGGGCCTCTTCCTTCGACCGCATGGACCGGGTCTCGCCGGTCTTCGGATCATAGAGCCGGGTTTCCTGCCGGATGGCGCCGCCATCCTCCAGGATGCCGATCTGGCGGCGCGCCTCATATTCGATGGCCTGGCCGGCAAAGCGGATCGAGTTGACGTTCTTGATCTCGCAGCGCGTGCCCAGCGGCTCGCCGGGGCGACGCACCGAGACGTTGATGTCGGCCCTGAGGTTGCCCTTCTCCATGTCGGCGTCCGAGGTGCCGAGATAGCGCAGGATGGTCCGGAGCTTGGTCAGATAGGCCCGCGCCTCTTCCGAGGAGCGCATGTCCGGCATCGACACGATTTCCATGAGCGCCACGCCCGACCGGTTGAGGTCGACGAAGCTCATGGTCGGATGCTGGTCATGGATGGACTTGCCGGCATCCTGCTCCAGATGGATGCGCTCGACGCGCACCTTCACCTCTTCGCCGTCCGGCAGGTCGAGGGTGATGATCCCCTCGCCGACGATCGGCTGCTTGAACTGGGAGATCTGGTAGCCCTGGGGCAGGTCCGGATAGAAATAGTTCTTGCGGTCGAACACCGAGCGCAGGTTGATCGCCGCCGCGATGCCGAGGCCGGTGCGGACGGCCTGGCGCACGCATTCGGCATTGATGACCGGCAGCATGCCGGGCATGGCCGCATCCAGCAGCGACACATGGGCGTTGGGCGCGCCGCCGAACTTCGTCGAGGCACCGGAGAAGAGCTTCGATTCCGACTGCACCTGGGCGTGGACCTCGAGCCCGATCACCACCTCCCAGTCGCCGGTGGCGCCGGGAATGAGCTTGTCGGCCCGGGGCGCGCGCACGATCTCGTTCATCTGTCCCAAATCCTCGTTCGGGCCCGCCGGCGTCGGTTCGCCCGGGCCCCTGCCGCTCCCCCGTCATCGGAGACGACGGAGCGCCTGTCAAATTCCAGTCCCGTGCGCCTCACGGCCGCGGGCTCGGATCCGCGCGCCTTCCGGCGCCTCCCGGAAACAAGTCTACCCGTCCGCATCGCCTGCCGGAAGCGGCCTCGCGCGGGATCCGGCTGCCCGGCCCGCGCGCATGTGCCCGGCCCGCCGCGTCGGAACGGGTCAGTCGACCTTGATGGTGCCGACGATGGTGGCGATGGCCTCGGCCGCGGCCTGATCGCCGGCGGCATAGCCCGCGCCGATGACCAGCGCATGGCCGGGCCGCTTCACCACCCAGATGTCGGAGGTGACCGAGGCCTTGTCGCCGGCCTTGTCCACCGGCAGCGTGTAGTCGATCCGGGCGAAGGCGGCCGGCACCTTGCCGATCATCGCCTCATGGGGGGCGACCTTCACCACCGCATCCGGGAAGGACTTCACGATCGCCGGCAGGGCCTTCTCCAGAAGGGCGCGGGCATCGAGATCGGCGACATTGCCGAGCGGGCGCAGGCTGACGCGCACCGTCGGGTTCACGCCCTCGTGGCCCTGCGGATATTGCGACAGCGACAGCACCGGCCGGTTGCCGTTCCTGTTGAGGAAGGCACCCACACCGGTCTCGTCCAGCCGCGTGGCATCGGCGGCCGAGAGGCTTTCCTCCAGCGCACCCACCTGCCAGTCGGCCGGGCGCTCGATGGAGATGCCGAGGGCGGGGAAGGAGAGCATCACGCCCCCCGCCGCCAGCGCCACACCCGCAACGGTCATCGCCACCGCCACGATCATCGACCGGATCATCCGCATGTCCGTTCCCGTCCTGTCTCGATCCCAGGTGCGCCGGCGGTCCGCGGATCCGCGACCACCAGCCTCGCGCGGGTCATCATATGGCCGAAGGCAGGTTGATCCGCCACCCTTTTTGCGCCGCATCACGGCGGACACTTTGACCTCCGCCGACAGGTCGGCGACCGAGCACGAGGGCCGTTGCAGCCCATCGGGGCCGGATCTAATCTCCGCGCCCATGTACCAGAGCTTCGACATCCTGCGCGATCCGACCGTCGGTCCGACGCGCCTCGCCCTCCTCCGCGCAGAGCTCGCCCGGCTGTCGCTGGACGGCTTCCTCGTGCCGCGCACGGACGAACACCAGAACGAGTATCTGCCGGCCTCGGCCGAGCGGGTGCAGTGGCTGACGGGCTTCACCGGCTCGGCCGCCACGGTGATCGTGCTCGCCGGCACCGCCGCCATCTTCGTCGACGGCCGCTACACCCTGCAGGTGCGCGACGAGGTCGACCCGGCCGCCTTCGAGCCGGTCCACACCGCCGAGGAGAGCCCCGGCCAGTGGCTCGGCCGCCATCTGAAGCCCGGCATGGCCATCGGCTATGATCCGATGCTGCACACGGTCTCGGGCCTCAGGCGGCTCCAGACCCTGGTGAGCGATGCCGGCGCCCGGCTGGTGCCCGTCGCCGCCAACCCGGTGGACCTCATCTGGACCGACCGGCCGGCTGCCCCCCTTGGCGCGGTCTCTCTGCAGCCGGCCTCTCTCGCCGGCGAGGCGGCCGAGGAAAAGCTCGCCCGGCTGGCGAAGATCCTCGTCGACGGCAAGGTCGACGCCTGCGTGCTGACACAGCCGGATTCCATCGCCTGGGCGTTCAACATCCGCGGCCAGGACGTGCCGCACACGCCGCTGCCGCTCTCCTTTGCCATCCTGAAGGCCACCGGCAAGCCGCAGCTCTTCATCGCCGGCGCCAAGCTCTCCGAGGCCGTGCGTGCCAGCCTTGCCGCGCTCGCCGACCTCTCGGAGCCCGGAGCCTTCCTGCCGGCGCTGGCCAGCCTCGGCGCGGCCGCCGCCCGGGTGCGCCTCGATCCCGACACCACCGCGGCCGCCATCGCCGATGCGATCTCGACGGCCGGCGGCCTTCTGGTCGATGGCCCCGATCCGGTGACCCTGCCCAAGGCGGTCAAGAATTCCGGCGAGATTGCCGGCACCCGGGCCGCCCATGTGCGCGATGGCGCCGCCCTCGTCCGCTTCCTCGCCTGGTTCGACGCCCACTCGGCCGATCCGGGCCTCACCGAGATCGACGTGACGGAGAAGCTGGAAGCCTTCCGCGCCGAGACGGGCCGGCTGGAGGACCTCTCCTTCCCGACCATTTCCGGCTCGGGGCCGAACGGCGCCATCGTGCACTATCATGTCTCGCGCGAGACCAACCGGGCGCTCGATCGCGACAGCCTGTTCCTGATCGATTCCGGCGCCCAGTATCGCGACGGCACGACGGACGTGACCCGGACGCTGGCCATGGGCACGCCGACGGACGAGATGCGCGACCGCTACACCCGGGTGCTCAGGGGCCATGTGGCGATTTCCATGGCGCGCTTCCCGAAGGGCACCAGCGGCGCCCAGCTCGACGCGCTGGCCCGGATGCCGCTCTGGGTCGCCGGCCTCGACTTCGACCATGGCACCGGCCATGGCGTCGGCGCCTTCCTCTCGGTGCACGAGGGGCCGCAGCGCATCTCCAAGCTGGGAACGACGGCGCTGGAACCCGGCATGATCGTTTCCA
Source organism: Hyphomicrobiales bacterium (assembly GCA_038242345.1). Lineage (GTDB taxonomy): Bacteria > Pseudomonadota > Alphaproteobacteria > Rhizobiales > Segnochrobactraceae > JBBSSF01. The sequence goes on along the minus strand of JBBSSF010000101.1, from coordinate 541 downwards.
ACGAGCCCGGCTCCTACCGCACCGGCGCCTTCGGCATCCGCATCGAGAACCTCGTTCTCGTCACCCCGGCCGAGGAGATCCCCGGCGGCGAGCGGCCGATGATGGGTTTCGACACCCTGACGCTCGCCCCCTATGACCGGCGGCTGATCGATGTCGCCCTCCTGACCGACGACGAGATCCTGTGGATCGACGCCTATCACGCCCGGGTGCGCCAGATCCTGACGCCGCTGGTGGACGCCGACACCGCCCGCTGGCTGGACGCGCCCACAGCCCCGCTTGTGGCCTGAGATCAGGCACATAATACCCAGCGCACGAAGTGCTGACCGCACCGTGCGCCAGAAGAGCAGCGGCAGGACACACACCAGAAACGGCGGCGCCCGCCCGGGCAGCCGCCGTTTTTCCTGAGCGTTCCGGCCGGAGGGCCGGGGCCGTCAGGAGGCGGCTTCGGCGACGAAGGCGGCAATCCGGGTCTGGGTCGGCGCATCCCAGAGCAGCGGCGCATGGCCCTCGTCGGGGATCTGCCACACCGTCACGTCCGGAT
>JBBSSF010000100.1:0-9389 GCA_038242345.1 Hyphomicrobiales bacterium | reverse complement strand
CAGACCCGCCTGCGCGCCGCCTGCGGCGCGCGCCTCGGAGGACCGAAGGATGGACCGTCTTCTCGTGCTCGTGCGCCACGGCCAGAGCGATTGGAACCTCAAGAACCTGTTCACGGGCTGGAAGGATCCGGACCTCACCGAGAAGGGTGTCGAGGAGGCCCGTTCGGCCGGCAAGCGTCTGAAGGCGATGGGTCTCCAGTTCGATGTGGCCTTCACCTCGGCGCTCACCCGCGCCCAGCACACCCTGAAGCTGATCCTGGAAGAGCTCGGCCAGCCCGATCTGCCGGTGTTCAAGGATCAGGCGCTCAACGAGCGCGACTATGGCGAGCTGACCGGCCTCAACAAGGATGACGCCCGGGCGAAGTGGGGCGAGGAGCAGGTGCACATCTGGCGCCGCTCCTATGACATCGCCCCGCCCGGGGGCGAGAGCCTCAAGACCACCGGAGACCGGGTGCTGCCCTATTTCGAGGCCGAGATCCTGCCGCGGCTGCTGAAGGGCGACCGGGTGCTGATCGCCGCCCATGGCAATTCCCTGCGCGCCCTCATCAAGGTGCTGGAGCAGCTTTCGGTCGACCAGATCCTGAAGCGCGAGCTCGGCACGGCCGTGCCGGTCGTCTACCATCTGGACGACAAGGGCGCGGTGCTGTCGGTTGAAGACTTGGCCGGCTGATACCAGAGGTCCTTGAAAAGGACTCTTTGGCATTCCGATGCGGATTTCTCACGCTTCCGGAGCAGATGAGAAATCCGCTGTCCTTCAGGCGCGTGGGTGCGCTCAGCACCGGCGTGCCGGGTGTGAACCGGTGCAATCCCTGCCGGGGCGGGTCATCCGCCCCGGTTCCCGCCCAGCGCGTCCGTCGCGCCGGGAGCCGGCCTCTCCGGCGGATGCCGCGGGCGCCCCGCGAGGGCGCGGGGAGCCTGTCATACCAAAGATCCTCGAAGAGGACTCTTTGGTATTCCGATGCAGATTTCTCATGTCCTTGCAGTATATGAGAAATCTTCTGCCCTTCAGGCGCTAAGGTGCGGTCAGCACCTCGTGCGGCTGGTATCAGGCCGGCGGCAGGATGAGGGCCTCGGCTGCCTCCATGGGCATGGGGCGGCCGAACAGGAAGCCCTGACCGAGGGCGCATCCCATCTCGACCAGGGTCGCCGCGACGGTGGGAGATTCGATTCCTTCCGCCACCGGCTCCAGACCCAGCTGGCGTGCCATGCCGATCATGGCCGCGACAACGGCCTTCTCGCGCTCCGAGCGGGTGATGCCGGAGATGAACTGCCGGTCGATCTTGAGCGCGTCCACGCCGAACCGGTGCAGATGCCCGAGGCTCGACGGGCCATGGCCGAAATCGTCGATCGACAGGCCGATGCCGAGGCGCGAGACGGCGCCGAGGGTGGTTGCGGTCTGGGCCGGACGGGCCATCAGCGTTCCCTCGGTCAGCTCCAGCCGCAGATGACCGGGGCCGACCCGGGTGCGGCTGACGATGTTGCCGAGGATGCCCAGAAGGTCCGGATCGACGAGCTGGTGGGACGACAGGTTGGCGGAAACGAACACCGGCGCCAGCCCGCGGGCGGCGCGCTGTTCGTTCCAGCGCTGCACGGTTCGGGCGGCCAGATCCAGCACCCGGGTTCCGAGCGCGATCATCAGCCCGGTATTTTCGGCCAGTGGCACGAACACCGCCGGCGAGATCGGCCCGCGGGTCGGATGCTGCCAGCGCGCCAGCACCTCGAAGCCGACCAGCAGGCCGCTGGCCAGGGCCACCGTCGGCTGGAAGGCGATGGAGAGGCCGGGATCATTGCGCCGGAGGGCGGCGCGCAGGTCGGCTTCCAGAAGCTGACGCTCCTCCAGCCGGGTTCGCAGGGCCGTCTCGAAGCGGTGGATCGCCCCGGCGCGCTCCGGATGACAGGCGAATTCCGCATCCTGGAGCAGCTGCGGCAGGGGCCGCTCGCCCTGGGCGATGCCGATGGAGATCTGCACCGGCAGACGCCGCTCGCCGATCCGCAGCGGCCCCTTGAACGGCACCCGGACCGCCCGGGCCAGGGCCAGCGCGGTGTCGGTATCGGCGTCGGTGATGATGGCCAGGCCCGATTCGGAACTGCGGATCAGCAGATGCGGATGGCTGCCGAGAGCTTCCGTCACCTGATCGGCGATCAGCAGCGGCAGCGGCGGCCCCTCTTCCGGCACGCCGGTGAGCGGCGCGATCCGGTCCAGGACGTGAATCGCGATGACGGTGTTGCCGCTGGCCAGGCCGCGCATCAGATGGTGCCGGTTCGGCAGGCCGGTGACGCTGTCCCGGAAGGCGAGCGGCAGCAGCGCGTCGACGTCGAGGTCTCCGCCCGCCCGCACCGACAGGCAGAGGATGGTGAGGTCCTCCCGTTCGAGGCGGCCGGTTCGAATCAGGACGGGCAGGGTGGTGCCGTCGGAGCGACGGAGGGTGGCCGGGGTGAGGCCGGGCGCCGGCGTCGCGTCGAGCAGGGAGTCCAGCGGCTGTCCCGCCAGTCCGCCCGCGGGCTGACCGGTGAGGAGGATGGCCGCGGCATTGGCGTGGCGCACCCGGCCATGCAGGTCGACGATGAGGGCTGGCACCGGAAGGGCGTCCAGCAGGCGCGCGATCGGCCGTGCTCCGTCCGATCCGGCGCCGGTGGCGATCAGCCCGGCCAGGGCCTCGGCCTCGGCGATGTCGCGCGGCTCCCAGACCCGGCCGGGGTCCCGCGCGGTGAATTCCACCCGGCCCCAGATGCGGCCGGTCACCATCACGGTGCGCGAAAGCGGGGCCGGTGCGTCCTCCGGCGGGACGGCGTCGGCGGCCTGCCAGACGAGAAAGTCACGCTCGGCCGGAACGCCGGCCTCTCCGGGACGGTCAAGGACCCGGACGCGGATGGCGCCGAGGGCGCGGGCCTCTCCGATCCTGGACAGCAAAGCCCCGACGATGTCGCGCCACGGGTCCGGGGTGCGAGGGGCGGCCATCAGCGGGGACGGAAGGTCCGGGACCGTATTCAAACTGGATTCGCTCATCAGGTTCGCGGCCGAGCGGCCGTTGAAATCGCATGCCTCGCGCCGGCTGGCGGGAACCCGGGCCGGCGGCACGGGCCGTCGGCGGAAGCGCGACACCGCGCCGCCGCACAGGGAACGGGCACGGCACGCCGGGCAGGCGCTGCTCCGGACCGGGGTTCCACCATGATGTGAAGGCGGATCAACGGGTTGCGGCGCTATCGAGGATTAAAATGACACGTGCTATTGTTTGCCGGATGAAAGGGGGATGCATACCGCATCCGCTCGCAATATCCCCTAGAGAAATCCGGGCCGCAGCGGCGCGTCAAGCACGCCGCCGGCGAGGGCAGCATTTCGCCGCACATTTCCGTCACCAATCGTCGTTCGTTTCTGCCTGCGCGGACATCGGTCGCGGCAAGGATCTGCGGGGAGGTCTTCCAATCGGGGGGGCATCCGCCTATATTCCCTCTGCCGGCCTAAAACCGGCTATGGCGATAAACGGCGAGCGTAATAAACCTATCGGACCCGGGGGCGGTACCCGGCGCCTCCACCACGGATCACCTACCCGGCCTTTCCGCTTGCGGCCTTCCTCCAGAGGTAAGGCGGGGCGGCCGGCTCGGAGCCCGGATTTCCGGGCAGCCGAGGGGACACCTGGCGACGGACCATGCGGACAGACGTTCCGCAGTCAGTCGGACGGATGGGCCCCGGCGGTTCGCGGCGGGGGCGAAATAGGATCGACGAGGGTGTAAAGGTTCGGCTTTCGCTCGGTATGGTTCCGCCGTCATCGGGCCATGCAATAGTTGCCAATGACAACTTTGCCGAGGCTCGTCTCGCTGCCTGATGGTAGCCTGACACCTCAATTGAAGTCCTTGCTGTTCGCACGGTAAGGCGGGGTCCGGGGGCACCTGGCAACAGAAGCCCTCACTTGATTTCCTGACAGGGCCCGGGTCCCCGATCGGAGAAGGGGCGGACTGATCCTGCGGGCCACGGGCCCCGGGAGCAGATGCGCGATTCCCGGCTGGATGGACGAGGCCCGAAAGCGGCGAGCGACAGATGCCCGAGGACATGATCCGCTACGATATTCTGGTCCAGGAAGCCCTGCGCGGGGTGATGCGCAAGGTGATGGCCGAAGTCGTCCAGGCCGGTCTGCCGGGCGATCATCATTTCTATATCGCCTTCTCCACCGGGGCGCCCGGTGTGCGGGTGTCCCAGCGCCTGCGCCAGCGTTATCCCGACGAGATGACCATCGTGCTCCAGCACCAGTTCCGCGATCTGGTGGTCAACGATCAGGGCTTCGAGGTCACGCTGTCCTTCGGTGGCGTGTCGGAGCGGCTGGAAGTGCCCTTCTCTGCCGTGAAGGGCTTCTTTGATCCCTCCGTGCAGTTCGGCCTCCAGTTCGAGCCCTCGTCGGGCGAGGACGAGGAGGATGACGAGACCGCCGAGGACAACATCCCGGGCGCCGTCATCGAGCCGACCCCGATCACCGAGATGCCGCGGCCGATTCCCGTTGCCCCGCGCGAGGGCGAGGCCGCCCGCAAGGACGATGGCGAGGGCGCGGCCCCCGGCGCCGAGGTCGTCTCGCTGGATGCCTTCCGCAAGAAGCCCTGAGGCCGGTGGGCTTTAAGCCCAAGTCCTTGGTTTGTCGAATTATAATCGGCGGCGCGCCCCCTTTGCGGCGCGCCGTTTTGCGTTATGGTCCTGATGGCAGGCGCCCGGGTGCGGTCAGCACTTGCGTGCCTGGTATGAGGGGCCGCGCCGGTGGATCCTGCCGGGCTGCGGCCGCGATCCCGGGGAGGGGACGCCATGACCGATTTCCGCATCGAGACTGACAGCTTCGGGCCGATCGAAGTGGCCGCCGACCGGCTGTGGGGCGCCCAGACGGAGCGCTCGCGGCGCAATTTCGCCATCGGCACCGAGCACATGCCGCGCCCGCTGATCCGCGCCCTCGGCCTCGTCAAGAAGGCGGCGGCGCTGGCCAACCGCGATCTTGGCCAGCTCGATCCCGAGCGGGCAGAGGCGATTGCGGCCGCTGCCGACAGCGTGATTTCCGGCGCGCTCGACGATCACTTTCCGCTGGTGGTCTGGCAGACCGGGTCCGGCACCCAGACCAACATGAACGCCAACGAGGTGATCGCCAATCTGGCCAACGAGCGGCTGGGGGCCGGACGCGGCGCCAAGGCGCCGATCCACCCCAACGATCATGTCAACCGCGGCCAGTCCTCCAACGATACCTTCCCGACGGCGATGGCGATCGCGGCTGCCTGCGAGATCTCCGGTCCGCTGCTGGAGGCCCTGCGCGGACTTCGGGGCGCGCTGGCGGCCAAGGCGGAAGACTTCGCCGATGTGGTCAAGATCGGCCGCACCCATCTCCAGGATGCGACGCCGCTCACCCTCGGGCAGGAATTTTCCGGCTATGCCGCGCAGGTCGCCCTCGGGATCGCCCGGATCGAGCAGGCCCGGCCGGGGCTTCTGGCGCTGGCCCAGGGCGGCACCGCGGTCGGCACCGGGCTGAACACGGCGCCGGGCTTTGCCGAGGTGGTGGCGGCGCGCATTGCCGAACTCACCGGGCTGCCCTTCGTGACGGCGGCCAACAAGTTCGAGGCGCTGGCCGCCCATGATGCCATGGTGTTCGCCCACGGGGCGCTGAACACCGTGGCGGTGTCGCTGTTCAAGATCGCCAACGACATCCGCCTGCTGGGTTCCGGTCCGCGCTCGGGCTTCGGCGAGCTGACCCTGCCGGAGAACGAGCCCGGCTCGTCCATCATGCCCGGCAAGGTCAACCCGACCCAGTGCGAGGCCATGACCATGGTCGCCTGCCGGGTGTTCGGCAACCAGACGACTGTCACGGTGGCCGGCAGCCAGGGCCATCTGGAGCTGAACGTCTACAAGCCCGTGATCGCCGATGCGATGCTCCAGTCCATCCGGCTGCTGGGGGATGCCGCGCGCTCGTTCACCGAGCATTGCGTCATCGGCATCAAGGCCAACCGCCCGCGCATCGCCGAGCATCTGGAGCGCTCGCTCATGCTGGTGACGGCGCTTGCCCCGGAGATCGGCTACGACGCCGCTGCGGCCATCGCCAAGACGGCGCACCACAAGGGCACGACGCTGCGGGAAGAGGCGCTCGCCTCCGGCAAGGTAACGGCGGAGCAGTTCGACCGGCTGGTGCGGCCGGAGCGGATGATTCATCCGGAGTGATACCAAAGATCCTCGAAGAGGACTCTTTGGTATTCCGATGCAGATTTCTCATGTCATTGGGGCATATGGAAAATCTGCTGATCTTCAGGCGCTAAGGTGCGGTCAGCACTTGCGTGCCTGGCATGAGACAGCGGGCCGGGGAGGGGCGCGGCCGCTCCCCGGCCGGATCACATGAAGAGCTTCTCGCCGGTGATGCCGGAATAGAGCCCGGCCACCTGATCGGCATAGCCGTTGTAGAGCAGGGTCGGCACCCGTTCGCCGGTGGTGACGATCTGCTCGTCGGCCTGGGACCAGCGCGGGTGCGGCACCTGCGGGTTCACATTGGCCCAGAAGCCATATTCGGAGGCCTGCAACGCCTCCCAGTAGCTCACCGGACGGGTGTCGGTGAGGGTGATCTTGGTGATCGACTTGATGGACTTGAAGCCATATTTCCACGGCACCGCCAGCCGCAGCGGCGCGCCGAACTGTCTGGCCAGCGGCTTGCCATAGGCCCCGGTGACGAGGAAGGCGAGATCATTGTTCGCTTCCGCCACCGTCAGCCCTTCGACATAGGGCCAGGGATACCAGGTCTGCTTCTGGGCCGGCGCGATCTTCGGATCGAGGAAGGTCTCGAAGCGCACATATTTCGCGCCGGAAAGCGGCTTCACCCGGGCGAGCAGGGCGGCGAGCGGAAAGCCGGTCCACGGGATCACCATCGACCACGCCTCGACGCAGCGCAGCCGGTAGACCCGCTCCTCCAGTGGCATGGCACGCAGGAGGGCGTCGATGTCGAAGGTCTGCGGCGCCTCCACCATGCCGCCGACGCTGACGGTCCACGGCCGGATCGGCAGGCGCTGGGCCTCGTCGGCGATCGACTTGGAGAAGCCGAACTCATAGAAATTGTTGTAGGTGGAACTGACCTTGAACGGCGTGTCCGGCCGGTCGGTGACGGCGAAGGCCGGGTTGGACCGGGCCGGATAGAGATCGGCGCCGGGGTCCGGGGCCTCGGGGGCCGCAGTCTTGCTGCCGCCGCCGAAGAGGCCGCCCAGAAGTCCGTCGGCCCGGGCGGCGACAGGCGTGGCGGCGACGCCGAGCGCGCCCGCCATCAGGGCGCGCCGGTCGAGCACGAGATGTTCCGGGGTGATTTCCCGCTCCGGGATTTCCCAGCCGCGCGTCCTGCGGATCCACATCGCCCGTTTCCTTCCTGCCTGCCGATCGGGGACCTCGCACTGCCCGGCCCCGGACGAGGCCGGAACCGGGCAGGCTCATCATGGTACGTGCCGGCCGGAGGCGACGTTACGGCGTGCGGCGGTCAAGCTTTCGTGAGCGCGCCGGTCACTTCCAGCTGATGACGACGCTGCCGACGCTGCCGGAGAGCATCAGCCCCTCGCTCTTGCCGGTGAGCTTGATGTAGACGCCGGCGGTGTTGCGCAGCCAGATGGTGTTGGAGCCCTTGTCGCCGGCCGAGACGCCGCCCTGGGCCACCACATAGGTGCCGGCAAAGTCTTCCAGCTTCTTCATGTCATAGACGGCGCCGCGCACCTGGATGCGGGCCGCGCCCATGCCGCCGAGCTGCACGCCGCCGACCTTGAAGCCATATTGCTTGCCCTTGTAGGCAATGACACCGCCGCCGAAGCTGCCGCCGACCAGCAGGCTGGCGCTGGTCTGGTCGATGGTGATGCCGGCCACCGGCTTCGGGTTCGAGGGCTTGCCGGCTGCATGGGCGGCAAGCGGCGCCGTCATCAGGGCGGTGGCGAGGGCAAGGCTGGTCAGGGCGGACCGGCCAAAGGAACGGAGCATGGGGCTCTCCTGTTGAGATGAAGGAGCGCGGGCCCTTGGGGGGGGGCAGGGAATCGCCCCGGCCTGGCCGCGCGTCCGCAAAGCGGAGTCTGCGCCGATCCGGGAGCGCATTCCAGTGGCCGCCCGGCCGGATCGAACCTCGGAAACCGGGAAAAGAGCCGGCGCTTTCATTCCCGATCCGTGCGGAGACGGGCGAATTGGCCTGTCCCGACTTGCGCCGGCGGGCGGTCCGCCCTATAGGACGCGCATTCCACACGCGGGGGACGGGGCGCGGAGACTATCCGCATGTCCCTCCGGTGTCCGGCACGGGGTGGCCCTCACGGGATCCATCCGGTCCGACGCACACCCCCCGCGGAGGCCAAACCGGAAAAGAAGGATCCAGGCAGATGTCGCTGCCCGATTTCACCATGCGCCAGCTCCTCGAGGCCGGTGCCCACTTCGGTCACCAGACCCACCGCTGGAACCCGAAGATGGCTCCGTACATCTTCGGCGCCCGCAACAACATCCACATCCTCGATCTCGCCCAGAGCGTGCCGCTGCTGCACCAGGCGCTGAAGGCGGTGTCGGATACCGTTGCGAATGGCGGTCGCGTGCTGCTCGTCGGCACCAAGCGCCAGGCCCAGGAGCAGGTGGCCGATGCCGCCCGCCGCTCGGCCCAGTATTATGTGAATGCCCGCTGGCTCGGCGGCATGCTGACCAACTGGAAGACCATCTCCATCTCGATCCAGCGCCTGCGCAAGCTCGAGGACATGCTCGGCAACGAAGCGCAGCGCCTGACCAAGAAGGAGCGCCTGAACCTTGACCGCGAGCGCGAGAAGCTCGAGCGCAACCTCGGCGGCATCAAGGACATGGGCGGCATTCCGGATCTGGTGTTCGTGATCGACACCAACCGCGAGGCGATCGCCGTGCAGGAAGCCCGCCGTCTGGGCATCCCGGTGGCTGCCATCCTCGACTCGAACTGCAACCCGGACGGCATCACCTATCCGGTCCCGGGCAATGATGACGCCGGCCGCGCCATCCAGCTCTATTGCGACCTGATCGCGCGCGCCGCCATCGACGGCCTGTCCCGCTCCCAGGGCGCCATGGGCTATGATGTCGGCGAGGCCGAGGCCGTGCTCGAGGAGCCGGCCCTGGAGGTCGAGTCCTCCGCCGAGCCGATGGCTGCGGCTGACGCCGCCGAGTGAGGCGATTGACGCATCCGGGACGACGGGCGTGCGAACGTCCGCCGTCATCGGATCGTCAGGAAGGACGGGCAGGGTCTGCGGCGCGGCCGCGGACCGGTCCGCAAACAGGATGCCGGTGGTTGGGCCGGCCCGTCTGCTCCGGAGTGGAGCAGGCGGGGCGGCTCTTCGTTGGCTGGCGCACCTTGTCCGGCTTGACGCCGGGGCAGGGTGGTCCGCCGCACCGCCGGGACCGACATTTTCATGACGTG
>JBBSSF010000099.1:0-9412 GCA_038242345.1 Hyphomicrobiales bacterium | reverse complement strand
TTCCACGACCATCTCGACACCCTGTTCGACTATCTGGGCGATGCGGCCGTCGTTCTCGACCGCGAGGCGAAGGAAGCCTTCGAGGCGCGGCTGGCGGAGGCCCGGGATCATTATGACGCCCGCAAGGAAGCCGTCGGACATGATACGGGCGGCGTGCTCTATCTGCCGGTGGAGCCGCGGGAGCTGTTTCTCTCCGCCGATGACCGGCAGGCCGGCTTCTCCCAGGGGCCGACCATCCGGCTGACGCCCTTCTCCGTGCCCGAGACCGCCGAGACCGGCCCGGTGATCGACCTGCACGGCAAGGCCGGGCGCAGCTTCGCCGCGGAACGGGCGGCAAATGAAAATGTGTTCGATGCGCTGGTGAAGCATGTGGCTGCCAGCCGCAACAGGCGGCGGGTGGTGCTGGCGGCGTGGAGCGCCGGCTCGCGCGACCGTCTCGGCCAGGTGCTGCACGATCATGGTCTTGAGCGCATGGAAGCGGTCGCCAGCTGGGCCGATGTCGAGAAGCTGCCCAAGGGCGCCGTCGGCCTTGCCGTGCTCGGCATCGAATCCGGCTACGAGACCGAGGATGTCGTCGTCATCGGCGAGCAGGACGTGCTCGGCGACCGGCTGGTGCGGCCAAGGAAGCGCCGCCGCTCCACCGCCGATGTCATCACCGAGGCGACGGGTCTGGCGGAAGGCGATCTTGTCGTTCATGTCGACCACGGCATCGGCCGCTTTGTCGGACTGAAGACGATCACCGCCGCCGGCGCCCCGCACGACTGTCTGGAACTGGCCTATGCCGGCGGCGACAAGCTGTTCCTGCCGGTGGAGAATATCGAGCTCCTGACCCGCTACGGGTCGGAGGATACCGACGTCCAGCTCGACAAGCTGGGCGGCGGCGCCTGGCAGGCGCGCAAGGCGCGGATGAAGCAGCGCATCCGCGAGATCGCCGGCCAGCTCATCAAGACGGCCGCCGAGCGCCTGCTGCGGCAGGCCCCGGTCATGACGCCCACCGAAGGGCTCTATGACGAGTTCTGCGCCCGCTTCCCTTATGAGGAAACCGAAGACCAGCTCGGCTCCATCGAGGCGGTGTTCGAGGATCTGGCCTCCGGCCGGCCGATGGACCGGCTGGTGTGCGGCGATGTCGGCTTCGGCAAGACCGAAGTGGCGCTGCGCGCCGCCTTCGTCGCCGCCCTCTCGGGCCGTCAGGTGGCCGTCGTCGTGCCGACCACCCTCTTGGCCCGCCAGCATTTCAAGACCTTTTCCGCCCGCTTCCAGGGCATGCCGGTCAATGTCGCCCAGGCCTCGCGCCTTGTCTCGTCGAAGGAACTGGCCGCCACCAGGAAGGGCCTGAAGGACGGCACCATCGACATTGTCGTCGGCACCCACGCGCTGCTCGGCAAGGGGGTGGAGTTCCGCGATCTCGGCCTGATGATCATCGACGAGGAGCAGCATTTCGGCGTGAAGCACAAGGAGCGGCTGAAGGAGATGAAGGCCGACGTCCATGTGCTGACACTGTCGGCGACGCCGATCCCGCGCACGCTGCAGCTGGCGCTCACCGGCGTGCGCGAACTCTCGGTCATCGCCACGCCGCCGGTGGACCGGCTGGCGGTCAGGACCTTCATTTCCCCGTTCGATCCCCTCGTCATCCGCGAGGCGCTGCTGCGCGAACGCTATCGCGGCGGGCAGGCCTTCTATGTCTGCCCGCGCATTTCGGATCTGGCCGAGCAGAAGGAGTTCCTCGAGCAGACCGTGCCGGAAATGCGGGTGGCGGTGGCCCATGGCCAGATGCCGGCCTCCGAACTGGAGGAGATCATGACGGCCTTCTATGAGGGCCGCTACGACATCCTGCTGTCGACGACCATCGTGGAATCCGGTCTCGACATTCCGACCGCGAATACGCTCATCATCCACCGGGCCGACATGTTCGGTCTGGCCCAGCTTTACCAGCTGCGCGGCCGGGTCGGACGCTCCAAGACCCGGGCCTATGCCATCTTCACGGTGCCGGCCAAGAAGCAGCTGACCGCCACCGCCGAGCGGCGGCTGAAGGTGCTGCAGTCCCTCGATTCCCTCGGCGCCGGCTTCCAGCTCGCCAGCCACGATCTCGACATCCGCGGCGCCGGCAATCTGGTCGGCGAGGAGCAGTCGGGCCACATCAAGGAAGTCGGCTTCGAGCTTTATCAGCAGATGCTGGAGGAAGCCGTCGCCGGCCTCAAGTCCGGCGACATCGAGATGGCGGAAGAGCGCTGGGCGCCGCAGATCCAGATGGGCACGCCGGTGATGATCCCGGAGAATTATGTGCCGGATCTGGCGCTGCGCCTGTCTCTTTACCGGCGCCTGGCCGATCTCGCGGAGACGCGCGACATCGACAGCTTCGCGGCCGAGCTGGTGGACCGGTTCGGACCGCTGCCGGAAGAAGTCGAGCACCTGCTCAAGATCGTCTACATCAAGGGCCTGTGCCGCAAGGCGAATGTCGACAAGATCGACGCCGGGCCGAAGGGCATGCTGATCGGCTTCCGCGAGGGGATCTTCCCCAACCCGGCCGGTCTGGTACGCTGGATTGCGGAACAGGGGTCGCTCGCCAAGCTCCGGCCCCATGACATGCGGCTGGTGCTGTCGCGGGTGTGGGACAAGGCCGACGAGCGCCTCAAGGGCACGGCGGCGATCCTCGTCCGCCTCGCCCGGCTTGCCGAGGAAGGACGCAAGGCAGCGTGAAGACTGCCTGTCGCCGGGCCGGAACAGGAGGCTGTCATGGACAAGGTCGATCCGCCGCAGCGGCGCACCAGCAGTCTGTCCCTCGTCGTGGGAACGGTGTTTGCCGCCATCGTGATCGTGCTGTCCGGCACGCTGCTGACGATGAACTACATCACCGTCGCCGATCTCGGAAAGCACGAGGCGCTCATCCGGTTCGATCAGGTGGGCGGCGCGGTGCGCTCGACGCTGGCCTCCGAGATCTCGCTGATCGATACGGTGCTCGATACGGCATCGCTGACCGTGGAAACCGACATCCCCAAGACGGATCTCGCCACCCTGCTCGTCAGCATGCTCATCGACATGCGCTCCAGCACGCCGGCGGTGACCGGCGTCGAGATCGGCGAGGCCGACGGCGGAATGGTGCTGGCCCGCACCGTCACCAGCACCAGGACCGACCGCGAGCCCGCGACTGCCGCCTACGAGATCGCCATCCTCTATCCTGCCCGAGATGGGGAACCGGCACACGAGGTGCGCACCTTCCTGGACAAGGACAGGAACACGGTCCTGTCGCTGCCCCCGTCCCCGCCCCGGTTCGATCCGCGCACGCGCCCCTGGTACATCGCCGGCCTGAATGACCCGAGGGCCCACATCATTCCGCCCTATGTGTTTGCCAACTCGGCCGCCCTGGGTGTCAGTCTGGTGCGCGCCTCGCGGCTCACGCCCGGCACGGTGATCGCATTCGACGCGACGCTCGCCGATCTGGACACGCTGCTGAGGCGCGTGCGCACCTCGCCGGACATGGAGCTTGTGGCCTTCCTGCGCTCGGGCCTGCTGCTGGCCCACGCCGATGGCGCGCTGCTGCGTCCCGACGATCCGCCGCCGCCGCGCCTGGACCAGACGGGATCACCGGTACGCGCGGCGCTGCTGCGCATTTCCGAGACCACCCCGACAGGCCACCTCCAGGATCTCGTCGTGGACGGGGAACGCTATCTGGCCCAGGTGGCCCCGGCCATCGACGCCCTGCCAGACGTGCTGATCGGCATTGCCTATCCGTATGAACGTGTGCTCGGCCCGGCCGGCGTCGCGCGCCGGGACGGGCTGATCGTCTCGAACATCGCCCTCGCCCTCAGCCTGATCGGCGTGCTCATGGCGGCGCGGCGCATCGCCCGGCCCCTCACCATGCTGACGACCCGCATGCGCCGCATCATGGCGCTCAAGCTGCAGGAGACTCCGCCACCGCGCTCGTCGATCCGCGAGATCGACGAACTGTCAACCGCAATGGGCACCATGGAAATGGCGCTCGCCACCTTCGCCCGCTATGTGCCACGCCAGATCGTGCACGGCATCGTCGACCGGCACATGTCCACCGATCTCGGCGGCGAGCGCAAGCCGGTCACCGTCCTCTTTACCGATGTCACCGCCTTCAGCACCATGGCCGAGACGCTGACGCCGGAAGAGGTGATGGCCCGCACCGGGCGCTATTTCGATGTGCTCGGCCATGCCCTGATGGCCGGCGGCGCCACCATCGACAAATATATCGGCGACAGCATCATGGCCTTCTGGAATGCGCCCGGCGACCAGCCAGACCATGCGGCCATGGCGTGCCGGGCGGTGCTGGAGGCGGCCGCCCGCATCGAGGAGCTCAATGCCCGGTTCGTCGCCGAAGGGGCGGCGCCCATGCTGACCCGGTTCGGCCTGCACACCGGCGAGGCCGTGGTGGGCAATGTCGGCTCGGCCGACCGCATGAATTATACGGTGCTCGGCCACACCGTGAACATTTCAGCCCGTCTGGAAGCGCTGAACAAGACCTATCAGACCCAGATTCTCGTGAGCGAAAGCGTCCGCCTCGCCGCCGGGCCCGGCTTCGTGTTTCGCCACGTCGACACCATTGCCCCGCGCGGCACCCGCGAGGTGATTCGGATCTATGAACTCCAGGGGCTTGATCCCGAAGCATGAGGAGTCTTCCGGAGGTCGGAGGCGTTCCTTGATAAAGATCACTGGAGATGTTCTGTCAATCTGCTTAGGCGGTTGCGCTCAGGGCCACGCCCCCCGCGACCGGACGTCCCGCTCCACCAGCGATCGGCGTTTTCTTTTGACGTGATGCACTTTTCGTCTCCATGATGGCGCGCGCGCGGCGGTGCACACACCTCGCGCCAACCGGACAGGGTCATCATTCAAGGCGCTTCAAGGGGGATCTGATGTCGGCCAATCCTTGGTCTCTGAAGGGCGCGCGGGCGCTTGTCGTGGGCATTGCGAACGACCAGTCGATCGCATGGGGTATTGCCAAGGCGCTGCACGAGGCTGGCGCCGAGATTGCCGTGACCTATCTGAACGCCAAGGCGGAGCCCCATGTGCGCCCCCTGGCGGAAGCTCTGGGCGCGCCGATCTTCATGCCGCTGGACGTCAACAACCACGATCAGGAAGACGCGCTGTTCAAGGAAATCTCCGACAAGTGGGGCAAGCTGGACATTCTCGTCCACTCGATCGCCTTCGCTCCGAAGGATGATCTGCACGGCCGCGTGATTGATGTCAGCCGCGAAGGCTTCGTGATGGCAATGGACATCTCGGTCCATTCCTTCATCCGGCTGGTGAAGGCGGCCGAGCCGCTGATGATTGATGGCGGCACCTGCCTGACGCTGTCCTTCTACGGCGCCGAGAAGGTGGTCTCCACCTACAACATCATGGGTCCGGTGAAGGCCTCGCTGGAGGCGACGACCCGTGCCATGGCCGCCGAACTGGGCGTGAAGGGCATCCGCGTCAACACCCTGTCGCCGGGCGCCATGTCGACCCGGGCGGCCCGCGGCATTGCCCATTTTGACGAGATGATGCACGAGGCCGAGGAACGCGCGCCCCTGCACCGTCTGGCCACCATCGACGATGTCGGCGCGGCGGCGACCTTCCTCGCCTCCCCCGCCGGCCGCAATGTTACCGGCGCGACGATCCACATCGACGCGGGTTATCATATCATGGCCTGAGGCCATGTGAGCTGCGGCGCCGCCGGTCCCGGTCGCGGAGACGCGACGGGACCGGTGACGTGCGCACCTGCGGCGGGATCGGTCGTAACCGGGCACCCGTCGCGGGGTACTTGTCGCCCGGCCTTCCCGGCGCGTGGTTCGGAAGGGGAATTTGATGAAGAAGGCCATAACACCGCAGTCCGCCGCGGAGATGATCCCGGACGGTGCGGTGCTGATGATCGGCGGGTTCATGGGCGTGGGCTCGCCGCATCGCGTGATCGAGGCGCTGGCAAAGCTCGGCCGCAAGGATCTGACGGTCATCGGCAACGATGCGGGCCGGCCCAATTATGGCATCGGCCGGCTGATCCATGAAGGCCAGGTGAAGAAGGTCATCGCCTCCCATATCGGCCTCAACCCCGAGCTCCAGAAGGAGATGGTGGCAGGCCGGATCGAGGTGGAGCTGGTGCCCCAGGGAACGCTCGCCGAGCGGATCCGGGCGGCCGGTTTCGGCCTGGGCGGCGTGCTCACCAAGACGGGCCTCGGCACGCCGGCCGCCGAAGGGTTCCGGGTGATCGAGATTGATGGCGAGGACTGGCTCTATGCCCCGCCGATCAAGGCGGATTTCTCCCTCATCCATGCCCATTATGCTGATTATAATGGCAATCTTGCCTATCAGCTGACAGCGACGAACTTCAATCCGCTGATGGCCATGGCTGCGACCACGGTCATCTGCGAGCCGCGCGAAATCGTGCCCGTCGGCGTGATTCCGCCGGATGCCGTCCGGACCCCGGGCGTTCTCATCGACGAACTGGTGGTGCGCGAATGACCATGCCCCCTCTTGAAATCATCCAGCGTCGCGTCGCCCGTGAACTGCGTGACGGCACGCTGGTCAATCTCGGCATCGGCCTGCCCACCGGCGTCTCGGCCTTCGTGAAGCCGGAGCGCGGCATCTACTTCCAGTCCGAGAACGGCATCATCGGCATGGGCGCCCGCCCGCCGGAGGGCATGGAGGACATCGACCTGACCGACGCCGGCGGCGGCTTCGTCTCGGCCCTGCCGGGCGCTGCCACCATCGACTCGGCCATGTCCTTCGGCCTCATCCGCGGCGGCCACGTGGATTCCACGGTGCTCGGCGGCCTTGAGGTCGACGAGGAAGGCAAGCTCGCCAACTGGATGGTGCCGGGCCAGATGGTGCCGGGCATGGGTGGCGCCCTGGACCTTGTCACCGGCGCACGCCGGGTGATCGTGGCCATGCAGCACACCGCCCGCGGCGCCCCGAAGATCAAGCCGAAATGCACTCTGCCCCTCACCTCGCTGCGGCGCGTGACGCTGATCGTCACCGATCTGGCCGTCATCGAGCCGACCGATGACGGGCTCGTGCTGCGCGAGGTCGCTCCGGGCGTGACGGTGGACGACGTGATCGCCGCGACCGAGGCGAAGCTCCTGGTGCCGGAACCGCCGGTCACCATGAACCTTGCCGTCATGGAAGCCGATCCGGTCTGATCCGGCTGCCTGAAGACACACGGAAAAGGCCGGTGGCGTTCGCCCCGGCCTTTTTTCGTCTGATACCAGACGCACGAAGTGCTGACCGCACCCACGCGCCTGAAGATCAGCAGATTTCTCATATGCCTCAATGGCATGAGAAATCTGAACCGGAATACCAAAGAGTCCTTTTCAAGGATCTTTGGTATCACGCCTCGAACGGAATGACGCCCTTGAAGAAATGATGCCCCGGGCCATGGCCGGCGCCGATGTGCTGGCTGTCGGCGGTGGCAAGCGCGCCGGTCAGATAGGCTTTGGCCTGACGCACCGCCTCCGGCATCCGCCGGCCGCGGGCGAGCCCGGCGGCAATGGCGGAAGACAGGGTGCAGCCGGTGCCATGGGTGTTGCGCGAGACGATCCGCGGCGCGCTGTAGCGCTCCGGCGGATGGCCGGTGCGCACCAGGATGTCCACCGCCCGGGGGCCGCTGCCATGGCCGCCCTTCATCAGCACCGCCCGGGCGCCATAGCCCAGCAGCATTTCACCCTGGGCGATCATGTCGTCCTCGTCATCGGCGACGGCACGGCCGGTCAGACGGGCGGCTTCCGGCAGATTCGGGGTGACGAGATCGGCCAGCGGCAGCAGACGGGCAATCAGGGTCTCGACGGCGTCCTCGGCGATCAGCGGATCCCCGGAGGCCGCGACCATCACCGGATCGAGCACCACCCGTTCGGCGCCGAAGGCGGAGAGGCCATCGGCCACGGCAATGATGACCTCGGGCCGCGAAAGCATCCCGATCTTCACCGCATCAATCGCGAGATCGGAAAACACGGCGTCGATCTCGGCACGCACGAAGGCCGGCGGCACATCGTGGATGGCGGTAACGCCCAGGGTGTTCTGGGCGGTCAGCGCCGTCAGCACCGAGGCGCCATAGACGCCGAAGGCCGAGAAGGTCTTGAGATCCGCCTGAATGCCGGCGCCGCCGCCGGAATCGGACCCCGCGATGGTGACTGCAATCGCCGTCATCGGCGCTTCCCCCAGGACCGGCCGGTTGATCTGCCCGGGCGCACGCCCGGGGCCCCGTCATCGGGGCGTGTCATACCAAAGATCCTCGAAGAGGACTCTTTGGTATTCCGGTGCAGATTTCTCATGCCATTGGGGCATATGAGAAATCTGCTGCGCTTCAGGCGCTAAGGTGCGGTCAGCACTTCGTGCGGCTGGTATCACGGGAGGGCGTGCGCCCTCCGGCATCCGTCCGTCCCGGCCCCGGGAATTCCGGGATCGGCCCGGCCTGCGGGCGGCGGGCTCTCGCGTCCGCCGCCGGGATCCTGTCGGGGGCCGAGGCCCCCGGACCGGAATGGCAAGGGATCCCTTTCAGGGCCCGTTGCCATTTCGCGCGCCGAGCGGATCAGTCCTTGGCGCGCTCGACATAGGAGCCGTCTTCCGTCATCACGACGATGCGGGTGCCGGCGGCAATGTGCGGCGGCACCGAGGTGCGCACGCCATTGGAGAGCACGGCCGGCTTGTAGGACGACGACGCGGTCTGGCCCTTCACGGTCGGCTCGGTGTCGACCACTTCGAGCACGACGCGCTGGGGCAGCTCGATGGAGAGCGGCGTGCCCTCGTGGATCGACAGTCGCACGGTCATGCCTTCCTGGAGATAGGCAGCCTGGTCGCCGATGACATCGCGCTGGACCGCCACCTGCTCATAATTCTCCGGGTTCATGAAGTGGAAGCCTTCGCCGTCCTCGTAGAGGAACTGGAAGTCGCGATCGTCGATGAAGGCGCGCTCGACCTGCTCGGTGGTGCGGAAGCGCACCGACACCTTGGAGCCGTCGGAGATGCGGCGCATGTCGAGCTGGGTCACCGGGGTGCCCTTGCCGGGATGGATGTTCTCGGCCGTCATCACGACGTGCAGCTTGCCTTCATAATCCACGACGCTGCCCTTGCGCAGCGAGCTGGCAATCACCTTGACCACGAGAGTCGATCCCTGTTGTTCGGGCCGGAGGATCCGGCCGGCATGATCTCTGCGCGAAGCCGCTCCCGCGGGGCCCGGCCCGGGAAGCGCCGGCACGCACCGTCCGTCCCGGACAGGCCGCGCGCCGCGCACGTTCGGCAACGCTCTAGCGGTGGAAGGGGTCTTGAGGCAAGAGCATCCGCCAGAACTCGACGCCTGCGCCCCGTCTTTTCACGCCCGCCCACCCCCGAATCCGCCCCAGGAAGCCGCCAAGACCAGCCCCGCCCACTCCCCCGGGTGGGATCCGGACCGCCACGCCGCCCGGCGGCCGCTGCGTCTGGCCCC
>JBBSSF010000098.1:0-9454 GCA_038242345.1 Hyphomicrobiales bacterium | reverse complement strand
CTCCTTCGGGATCGTCCAGACGGCGTTCTCGAAATCCACCTCGTCCCAGATGGCGTCCTGCAGTTCGCTCTTCCGCACCATGGTGAGCAGGATCAGACGCAAGCCGAGGCGGATGGTCGGCAGGGTCGGCACGTGCTCGATCTGCTGCAGCATGATCTTGATCTCGGCCGGCGACAGCGCCCGGTCCTTCGGCTGGAAGGTCGCGATCGAGGCCGGCCCGACCTCGTCTGCCGGGTTCGGCACCTTCTCGCCGTGCAGGATGGCGAAGGCGAAAATCTGTTTAACGATGTCGCGGGCGTGGATGGCGGTCGCGGGGGCGCCGCGCTCCTTCACCTTGGCACAGAGCTGTCGGAGATCGTCCGGCGTCACCTCGGTCAGAAGGCGGTTCTTCCAGGCGGGGAGAATGTCACGATCAAGGATGGCCTTGCGCATCGAGCGGGTGCTTTCCGCCATGCGCGCGTCCTTGATCCATAAGGCGCTCACCGCACCGAAGCTGCGCTCCATGGCCTTGCGCCGTTTGTCACGCTGCTTCTCGTGGGCCGGCGAAAGTCCCTCCGCCACCAGTTTGCGTGCAGTGATGCAGCGCTCGCGAGCCTCGGCGAGCGTGAGGCCATCGGCGCCATAGCGGCCGATCGTCAGCGTCTCCCGGCGACCGTTCAGACGGTAGTCGTATCGGAAGGTGATTTGGCCTGTCGTGGCGACGGAAACATACATACCGTCACGGTCGGCCACCTTGTATAATTTATCCTTTGATTTCAGCCTTTTGATGGCCATGTCGGTGAGCATGGGGGACGGCCTCGTTGACGATCGAAAATGCCTTTTCGAGCCCCAATTTTACCGTCAAATCCGATACCGTCAATCAACGCGAATAATCTTTATAAAACAGCATACTAACTTGTATTTCCGTGGACTGCTTCCGTTTTCGGCCTGACGGTAGGGCGGAAATCCGGCCGACGGCGAAAAACGCATACCGTCGCGCACACCGTCAGAGCCCATCGCTTCAAGGCGATAGGCTCTGATAGTGATCGATTGACTTTTTGTTTGATTTCAGCTAGTTAAGACGATGTGGCGATAGTTCGCGAAACGCCGCGAACCACATCATTTCATTCCCACTCGATCGTGCCCGGGGGCTTCGAGGTCACGTCGTAGACGACGCGGTTGATGCCCTTGACCTCGTTGATGATCCGTGTCGCCGCGCGGCCGAGGAAAGTCATGTCGAAGGGAAAGAAGTCCGCCGTCATGCCATCCACCGACGTCACCGCGCGCAGCGCGCAGACGAAGTCATAGGTGCGGTAATCGCCCATCACGCCCACCGTCTGCACCGGCAGAAGAACCGCGAAGGCCTGCCAGATGGTGTCGTAGAGGCCGGCCTTGCGGATCTCGTCGAGATAGATCGCATCGGCCTTGCGCAGGATCTCCAGCTTTTCCCGGGTGATGCCGCCGGGGCAGCGGATGGCGAGGCCCGGGCCCGGGAACGGGTGGCGGCCGACGAAGCTCTCGGGCAGGCCCAGCTCGCGGCCAAGCGCGCGCACCTCGTCCTTGAACAGCTCGCGCAGCGGCTCCACGAGCTTCATGTTCATGCGCTCGGGCAGGCCACCGACATTGTGATGGCTCTTGATCGTCACCGACGGACCGCCCGAGAAGGACACGCTCTCGATCACGTCCGGATAGAGCGTCCCCTGGGCCAGGAACTTCGGCGCACCCTTGCCATCATGGGCAATCTTGTCAGCCTGCTGCTCGAACACTTCGATGAACAGCCGGCCAATGGTCTTGCGCTTGACTTCCGGGTCGCTGACGCCTTCGAGAGCGCCAATAAACATCTCGGAGGCATCGACGTGGACCAGCGGAATATTGTAGTGGTCGCGGAACATCGAGACCACCTGATCGGCCTCGTTCTGGCGCATCAGGCCGTGATCCACGAACACGCAGGTCAGCTGATCGCCGATCGCCTCATGGATGAGCACCGCCGCCACCGAGGAATCGACGCCACCGGACAGGCCGCACAGCACCCGTTCCTTGCCCACCTGGGCCCGGATCTTGGCGATCATCTCGGCGCGATAGGCGGCCATGGTCCAGTCGGACTTGAGGCCGACGATCCGGTGCACGAAGTTCGCGAGCAGCTTCGCGCCATCGGGGGTGTGCACCACTTCCGGGTGGAACATGGTGGTGTAATAGTGCTTCGCCTCGTTGACGGCGATGGCGAAGGGTGCATTCTCGGACGTGCCGACGACGGTGAAGCCCTCGGGCAGCTTCGTCACCCGGTCGCCATGGCTCATCCACACCGGATAGCGCTTGCCGACTTCCCAGAAGCCGGCGAACAGCGGGCTCCCGGCGAGGATTTCCACATCGGCACGGCCGAATTCTGCCGCATGGCCGCCTTCCACTTCGCCGCCCTGCTGCAGGCAGAGGGTCTGCTGGCCGTAGCAGATGGCGAGAATCGGCACGCGCGCCTCAAACACCGCCTGGGGGGCGCGCGGGCTGCCGGGCTCCGTCACCGAGGCCGGACCGCCGGAGAAGATGACGCCCTTCGGCTTCAGCTTCAGAAAGGCAGCTTCCGCATTCTGGAACGGATGGATCTCGCAATAGACCCCGGTCTCGCGCACGCGGCGGGCGATGAGCTGGGTCACCTGACTGCCGAAGTCGATGATGAGGATGCTGTCCGGGGTCATGATGCGGTGCCTTCGGCAGTCTGGATCAGAAGAAAATGCGTGGCCGGTTCCCTAGCGCGTGGGCAGAAGCCTGTCCACGCACCCGGGCACCGGGAGAGACGGATCAGGTCCGCTCGAGGATGGCGACGAAGAAGCCGTCGGTGCCGGCGGTCGCCGGCGTCAGGCGGATGGCCTCGCCCTGCCTGCCGACGGGAACCGCGAAGGCCTCGGGCATGGGCGTGCCGATGCCCGACAGCCAGGAATCCCGCGGGTCCGACAGGCGGAAGCCGGGGGTGCGCTCCAGAAAGGCCGCGATGCGGTCCTCATTCTCCTGGGGCAGCACCGAGCAGGTGATGTAGACCAGCCGGCCACCGGCGCGCACGAAGCCCTGGCCGTGATCGAGCACCGCATCCTGCTCCTTGCGGCGCAGGTCGAGGGCGCCGGGGGCCATGCGCCACTTGGCATCCGGCCGGCGACGCCAGGTGCCGGAGCCGGTGCAGGGCGCATCCACCAGCACGAGATTCATCCGGCCTTCCAGATCGGAGAGGGGATCGCCGCTCTTCTGCGGCATGCGGATCTGCACAGTGCGCACGCCGGCGCGGTCCAGCCGCTCGCGGATGTCGCCGAAGCGGCGCTTGTCGGCGTCATAGGCGAAGATCTGGCCGCGATTGCGCATCTCGGCCGCGATCGCCAGCGTCTTGCCGCCGGCGCCGGCGCAGAGATCCAGCACCTGATCGCCGCCATGGGCGCCGGCAATGAGGGCGGCAAGCTGGCTGCCCTCGTCCTGGATCTCGAACAAGCCCTTCTGGTAGCCGGGCTCGCTCTGCACATGGGGCGGCTTGGCCGGGCCTTCGCCCGCCGGCAGACGGATGCCCGCCGGAGACAGGGCCGTGGCCACCGGGCGGAAGGAGGCGAGCTGGCCGAGCACCTTGTCCCGGGTCGCCTTCAGCGTGTTGACGCGCAGGTCAACCGGGGCGCGCACGGCCAGCGCCTGCCCCTCTTCCACCAGACGCGCGCCGAAGGTGCGCTCCAGATCGTCCATCAGCCATTCGGGAACGTCGGCCTGCACCCATTCGGGCGCGCCCTCCAGATGGAGATCGGAGAGCCGGGTCTTTTCCCGCTCGGTCAGCGGCTCCGGAGCATGGCGGTCGGTGGAGATGCCGGCCTCGATGGCCTCCAGCGGATTGTTCCACAGGAAGCGATAGGTGCCGAGCGCCAGCGCGCGGGCGGAATCCGTGCCGAGGGCGAAGGCCAGCGAGGAGCGGCGGCGCAGGGCATCGAAGACCAGATTGCCGATGGCCACCCGGTCGCCGGAGCCGGCGAAACGGTGGCTGAGACCCCAGTCCTTCAGGGCATCGAAGGCCGGACGACGGCGATCCTCGATGTCGGTGAGAACCTCGATGGCCGCGGAGAGGCGGGCGACAGGCGTCATGGAGAACCCGAAACCAGGAAAAGCTGGAGTGCGAAGCGCACCCACAGGAAGAGAAGCACGAGCAGACCGGTTCCAAAGGCGAGGAAGCGGGCCCGCAGATCGTTGCCACCGCAATGGATCAGCGCATGGACGATCCGCGCGACGACGAAGATCCAGGACAGGCCGATGAACAGGAAATCGGCCTTGTCGGTCTGGAGCGCAAGGGCGACCAGAACGAAGAACAGGACCGGCGCCTCGAACTGGTTGCGAAAGGCATTGCCGGCCTGAAGGATGGCCGGCGGCCAGTTGGGTTCGCCAAGGGCCACCTCGGCGGCCCGGGCCCGGCCCGCCTTCAGCGCCGCCAGCCGCAGGAGGCCGAGACGGAAGCCGAGGACGAAGATGAGGGCCACCTGAACGAACACCGGCAGCAGCACCGCAAACACGTTCATGGACGCCCTCCCCCGCCTGTCCGGCCTGACCGGGGCACCCGAAGCGCCCCGCTCCATCCTGACCACATCCGGCGCGGCGGGAAAGTCCTCCCGCCGCCCGCCGGGATCAGAGACCGCCCGGATAGTTCGGGCTCTCGCGCACGATGGTGACATCGTGGCTGTGGCTCTCGCGCAGGCCGGCATTGGTGATGCGCACGAAGCGGGCGCGATCGCGGAATTCCGGCAGGGTGGCGCCGCCGACATAGCCCATGGCGGCGCGGAGGCCACCGGCGAGCTGATGCAGCACGGCCGAGATCGGCCCCTTGTACGGCACCTGACCCTCGACGCCTTCCGGCACCAGCTTCAGGGCATCGCGCACTTCCGCCTGGAAATAGCGGTCGGCCGAGCCGCGGGCCATGGCGCCCACCGAGCCCATGCCGCGATAGGACTTGTAGGAGCGGCCCTGGTGCAGATAGACCTCGCCGGGGCTCTCGTCGGTGCCGGCCAGCAGCGAGCCGATCATGGCGCAGGAGGCGCCGGCAGCCAGCGCCTTGGCCAGATCGCCGGAGAACTTGATGCCGCCATCGGCGACCACCGGCACGTCGGCATTCTGGGCGACGGAGACCGCCTCCATGATGGCGGCGAGCTGGGGCACGCCCACGCCGGCGACGATGCGGGTGGTGCAGATCGAGCCCGGGCCGATGCCGACCTTGACCGCATCCGCACCGGCGTCGATCAGCGCCTTGGTGGCGTCGGCGGTGGCGACATTGCCGGCCAGAACCTGCACGGAATTGGAGAGCTTCTTCACCCGGCGGACGGTTTCCAGCACCTTCTCGGAATGGCCATGGGCGGTGTCCACCACCACCAGATCGACGCCGGCATCGATGAGGGCCTCGGTGCGCTCGACGCCCGAATCACCCGTCGTGGTGGCCGCGGCCACGCGCAGGCGGCCCTGCTCGTCCTTCACGGCGTTGGGATGGAGCTGGGCCTTCTCCATGTCCTTCACGGTGACGAGGCCGACGCAGTTCTCGTGATCGTCGATCACCAGCAGCTTCTCGATGCGGTGGGAGTGCAGCAGGCGCTTGGCCTCGGCCGGCACGACGCCATCACGCACGGTGATGAGGTTCTCGCGCGTCATCAGCTCGTAGACGCGCTGGTTCGGATTGGAGGCGAAGCGGACGTCGCGGTTGGTGAGGATGCCGACGAGGCGACCGACATGATGGCCACCGATGCCGCCATTCTCCACCACCGGAATGCCGGAGATGCCGAAGCGGCGCATCAGGGCCAGCGCATCGGCGAGGGTGGCATCCGGGCCGATGACGACCGGGTTGACCACCATGCCGCTCTCGAACTTCTTCACCTGGCGGACCTGCTCGGCCTGCTCTTCCGGCGTCATGTTGCGGTGGAGAACGCCGATGCCGCCGGCCTGGGCCATGGCGATGGCGAGACGCGACTCGGTGACGGTGTCCATGGCCGCCGAGAGAATCGGCAGGTTCAGCTCCAGCGAGCGCGTGAGGCGGGTCCTGAGCTCGACCTCGCCCGGCATCACTTCCGAATGGCCCGGAAGCAGCAGGACGTCGTCGAAGGTCAGCGCCTCCGCGCCGGTCTGGGTCTGGATGATCTGGGCCATGTGCCAACCTCGCTCAAGGGCGACGATGCCGCCATATCCGGCCGGTACCCCGGCCGAGGGGTGAAAAGCCGGAAAGGCCGCCCCGGCCCGGAGAGACAGGAATCCCACCCGGCGGATTGCAGCTTGACGACTCGTCGATGATTGGCGCCGCTCTCTAGCATGCCTTGTGCAGGACAGGAAGCCCCTCCGCGCGCGCCCGGCCACACCTTAGCGGGCTGTCGTTGCAGTCCTGTGGCAATGCGGATCGCAGACAGCCTCGCCGGCCCTGCCTAGACTGCAACTCCTGCCTGGTCCGTCCGAGGAGGTTCGCGTCCTCATGTGCCCGTCCGACAGCCCTTCCCGCAGCACCGACATCATCCTGCTGGCGGCCGGCCGGGGGCGGCGCCTCGGCATGGCCGGACACAAGGCCCTCCTGCCGGTGCGGCACGGCCGCGGAACCCTGCCGCTGCTGCTGGAAAGCCTCACCCGTCTGCCCGTCGGGCGCATCCATCTGGTCACCGGGCACGAGCACGCCGCCGTGGAAGCCGCCGCCCGGGCGATCGTGCCGGATGTGCATCTGCTGCACAATCCGGATCCGGCCGGCACCGAGATGCTGCAGAGCCTGGCGATCGCGCTGGCCCGGCGGCCGGCCCGAGATGTCTGGGTGCTGGCGGCCGACACCCTCTATGCCCCGGAGGCCCTCGCCCGGCTTCTGGCGGTGCCGGCCGGGCGGTCCGCCATCGCCGTCGCCCCGTCCCTGGCGCAGACCCGGCGCGAGATCGGCGTGCAGGTCGCGGGCGGCCGGGTGCAGGCGCTGGGGCCCGACCTGCCGGAGGCGGCCCACCGCATGGCCCATGCGGTGCGCTGGCCGGCCGGCTGGCACGAGGCCGTCATCGCGGCCGCCGGCGAGGGCCTGCGCTTCCAGTGGCAGGTGCTGGCGCGGATGCTGCGCGCCGGGTCCGCCGCACCCGCGATCTTCGCCGTGCCTGTCGCAGCCGATGCGGCAACGGATCTCGACACGCCGGACGACCTGATCGCCCTGAGGAGCCGGTCTGCCGGCTCTCCCCCTGCCGACCGCCACGAGGCGAGAGGATGATCTCTCCCGACGATCTCGATTATTTCCGGACCGACATCAGCAAGGATCAGGTGCGTCACGGGATGACGCCCGGTCCTGCCGGCCATGTGTTCCTGAAGCGGACGCCGAGCCCGGCCCACGCCCGGCGCGAGCATGACACCCTGTGCCGGCTGTTCGCGGCCGGCGGCGAGCCGCTGGTGCCCGAGCCGCTCGGGGTGGCGGGCAGCGACGTGGTGCTGGGCCTGACCGATGGCATCCGCCTGTTCGAGCTGCTGCGGATGCTGCGCAGCCTTGCGACCGCCCCCGAAGACCCGCTGCTGGCCCAGCGGGCGACGGACGCCCGGGATGTGCTGCTGGCGCGCTGTCTGGAGCGGGAGCAGCGCATCCAGACCGTGCTGCGCACCGACCCCGAGGCCGTTCGCATCCCCTACCCGTTCGACCAGAAGATCCGGCGCCTGCTCGATCACCTGGCGCGGCTGTGCGACCTGCCGCCGGCCGATGCCCGGCTGCGGCGCGAACTCGACCTGCTGGCGGAGCTGTGGAGCGCCGCCGCCTGCGTGCCCTTTCGCGATGCCACGCCGAAGAACATCCTGATCGCCGATCCTGACCTTGCCATCCGCGCCGGACGCGACCCGGCCGCGCGGATGGCCCGGCTGCGGGACCGGCTTGCATC
The DNA here is from genome assembly GCA_038242345.1 of Hyphomicrobiales bacterium. Classification (GTDB taxonomy): domain Bacteria; phylum Pseudomonadota; class Alphaproteobacteria; order Rhizobiales; family Segnochrobactraceae; genus JBBSSF01. Next base: position 1,610 of record JBBSSF010000098.1, on the reverse strand, counting down.
CGGCGCACCCGACGACTGGCGCCGGATCCCGATCCTCGACGTCGACTTCACCTCGGTCGAGCATCTGACGGCCCCGGAGGACGACGCCATCAGCCTGCTCGGCCATCAGATCAGCCATGAGGGACCGGCCGTCGCCACCCTTGCCGCCATCGGCCGGCGAGCGCCGCAGCGGACCGCCCTCGGCCTGCTGGTGCGCTATCTGCGCTTCGGCGGCCGCAAGCTCTCCTACCGCATCCTGAACCCGACCGGCTTCCGCGTCCGCTTCCGCCATGACGACCCGGCCTTTTATTTCACCAGCCTGCCGGGGCGCATCGCCGGGCTGAGCCCGGCCTTCGCCGCCCGCTTTCCGGCCACCCTCGCCCGCTGCCGAAGGATCGGCGAGGTTGCCGTCCGGCTGGGCCCGCCCGCCCCCGACGAGCCGGATTTCTATCTCGGCTGGAGCAATCTGCCCCCGAGCTACTGGCAGGAAAGCCCCCTGGAAGGACACCCGCCGTGATCCCGTCTGCCGCCGCCGTGCGGACCGCCATCGACGCCCTGACTGCGCCCGCCCCGATCGCCCCCGCCCCGCTGTCGGCCGGTGCCGACCCGGTGGACCACCTCCTGACCCTCGCCACCGCCCGGCCCTGGCGCCGCTCCGGCGTGGATGCCGACACCCGGGCCGACGCCCGGCGCAAGATCGCCGCCGCACTTTCCGCCGGCGACCCCATCGAGTTCAGCGTGCCCTTCGGCGGCTCCAAGGGCTTTCGCCAGCCGGGCTGTCCCCGGGCGGACTGGGCGGAGGTGTTCTGGCTCGCCTATCTGCGCGCCTACGGGGCGCGGCTGGCCGCCGCCCATGCTCCCGGCGTGGTGGTCTCGCTCTCCTATTTTTCCGGCATGCTGGATTTCATCAACGGCCTGACGCCGGCCGACCAGGGCCGATACATCGCCGACCTCGCGCTCCTGTGCGCGGCCGCCTCCGGGGATGGCGTCGGGATCCGTCTCGTCGACCTGTCGGAAGCCTATGGCGGAGCGGAAGCCGCGCGGGCCGAGATCGAGAGCCGCTATCTCGCCCTGCGCGCGGCCGAAAGCCCGCCTGTCGCCGAGGGCAGCCTGCGCAGTGCGGCCCGCAACCTGCCGGGGGAGGCCGCGCCCGACATGGCGGCGGCCCGGGCGGCGGCATTGCGCTGCGCGGCCATGGAAGGGCTCGAAAAGCGACGGGCGTTCAACAAGTTCTCCTCGCGCATCCAGATCACCCACATCCGCGGCACCAGCCTGGCCCTGCATCTGGGCACCTGCCAGACCTCGATCATGCAGCCCTGGGTCGGCACCGGCATTCTGGAGCCCGACGGCGCCGGCGGCCTGCGCCCGCGCATCCTCAATGCCGCCGGGCGGACGGATCTGGTGGCCGTCGCGGCCGGGCATCCGCTGGCGGACCGGCTTCCGGCGCTCGGCATGATTCCGGTCGCCCATGGCTGAGACCGAGCTGCGCACCGTCCAGCTGCACGGGCTGGAGATGCTTCTGGAAGTGGACCGGATCTGCCGGGCCCATGGCCTGCGGCATCAGCTTGCCGCCGGCACCCTGCTCGGCGCCATCCGGCATCAGGGCTTCATTCCCTGGGATGATGATGTGG
>JBBSSF010000097.1:0-9463 GCA_038242345.1 Hyphomicrobiales bacterium | reverse complement strand
GAATTTCTGGTTGAAGTCCTGCCGCACGGCGCCGGTGAGCGCGAGGCTGTCGAACAGCGTCACCTGATACTGGCCGACGAGGCTTTCCTCGTCATAGCTCTCGTCGACGGCGCTCCACGCGCTCCACGACTTGACGGCATTATGCTGATAATCGGCGCCGAAGGTGAAGACGTGGCTGGCGTCCAGCCCGGCCGTCGTATCGAGGAAATAATTGGTGCGATAGTCGGCCTTGGCGGTGCTGCCGTTGTAGGTGCTGTCCTTGGAGCGGCCGTAGCGATACTCCTGATCGTTGCTCGTCACCGAGAAGCCGAGCACATGCTGCCAGGTCTTTTCCAGCGCATTGAGGGTGGCCTGCACCCGGCCATAGCCCTGATTGGTGAGCGTCGAGGAATTGTCGTCGACGGCGCCCACGCCGCCCCAGTAGCCGTCGCCCTCATAATCCGAGCGGGTGTAGCGGCCGACGGCGGCGATCTCCAGATCCTCCGTCGGGCGATAGCCGCCCTTGGCCAGCAGGGTGCCGGTGGAGAAGGGATCCTTCTCGGTGTTGCCATTGGCCTTGTCGGCCACCGAGATGCTGTCGGTGTGCAGGCCGGCGGCCGAGAACAGATAGTCATAGCGGTCGGTGCCGCCGGAGATGGTGGCCAGCCCCTCGCCGGAGCCGAGCGTGCCGCCCTCCCCTTTCAGGGTCAGCGCCGGCTTGCCGTCGCCGCGGCGGGTGACGATGTTGACGACGCCACCGACCGCATCCGAGCCATAGAGCGCGCTCTGGGGGCCGCGCAGCACTTCGATGCGCTCCACTTCCTGGGCGAGCAGGTTGGAGAAATCAAATTCGGAGCCGGTGGCCGGGTTGTTGACCTCGATGCCATCGATCATCACCAGGGTCTGGTTGCCCTCGGAGCCGCGGATGCGCACCGATGTGGTCGCCCCCTGGGGACCGGTGCGGCTGACCGTGACGCCCGGCACTTCCTGCAGCACGTCGGAGACCACCCGCACCTGCTGCTGTTCCAGCTCCTTGCCCTCGATCACCGTCACCGCGCTGCCGACGGCGCTGGCCGCGGTGTCGGTGGAATTGGCCGAGAGGACGATCGGATCGAGCACGACATCGGCCGTCTCCCCGGCATCCTGGGCCTGAGCCGGCAGGGCGAGGAGCAGGCCGCCCAGAAGGGCGGCGCGGCGGAGGCGGACGAGCGGAGACCGGGGGGACGGACGGGACAGGCGGAAGCCGGACTGCGGCATGGGAACCCTCGCGGGACGTCTGTGGCACGTCACCGCGAATGAAGCCCCGCCGGCCCCCGACGCCTGCCGCGGACAGCCTCTGCCCGCACCAGCCCCGGACCCCGGAAGCAACTGCCGTCCGCACACCCCGGCCGACGACTTCGCGTGTGACCACGACCGACGGCAGGTCTCCTGGCTTGCGGGTCACGGCCCACCGTTCGCCTTCCCGGAGCGAGGAACTCCAGTGGCTGTCTGAACGATGCGCTCGCCGCTTACAGTTGCGGGGGCAGCCGCGGCTTCGGCAGGAGATGAGGCCCCGCCTTCCGCGTTCCCTTTTGATCCCTTCCGGGGAACCGTCTCTCCCGATTTGCGGCAGCCGGGCCGCGAGGTCAACGCCCGCGGGCAGGATTCCGGCAAAAGCGTGGCCGGCGCGCAACAGCCGACGCCGGCCCTGCCATCCGCCGCGTCAGAATCCCAACCCGCCGATGCAGACATATTTGACGTCGAGATAGTCCTCGATGCCATATTTCGAGCCTTCGCGGCCGAGGCCCGACTCCTTCATGCCGCCGAAGGGCGCCACCTCGGTGGTAATCACCCCTTCATTGATGCCGACGAGGCCATATTTCAGCCCTTCGGCGACCCGGAAGGCGCGGCCGAGATCGCGGGTGTAGAAATAGCTGCCAAGGCCGAACTCGGTGTTGTTGGCAAGCGCGATCGCCTCTTCCTCGGTCTCGAAGCGGAAGACCGGGGCGACCGGGCCGAACACCTCTTCCCGGGCAATGCGCATGGCCGCATTGGCGTTGGCGATCACCGTCGGGCGGTAGAAGGTGCCGCCGAGCTCGTGCACCGCGCCGCCGGTGACGATGCGGCCGCCGCGTTCGGCGGCGTCCTCCACCAGGGTTTCGACCTTTTCCAGCGCCTTATCGGAAATCAGCGGCCCCTGCTCCACGCCGGGCTCCAGACCCGGGCCGACCTTCAGCCCGCGGGCGGCGGCGGCGAAGGCCTCCACGAAGGCATCATAGATGCCGGCCTGCACATAGAGCCGGTTGGTGCAGACGCAGGTCTGGCCGGAATTGCGGAACTTCGCCGCGATCGCCCCGGACACCGCCCGGTCGAGATCGGCATCGTCGAAGACGAGGAAGGGGGCGTTGCCGCCGAGTTCCATGGAGACCTTCTTCACCGTGTCGGCGCACTGGCGGATCAAGAGCTTGCCGACGGCGGTGGAGCCGGTGAAGGTGATCTTGCGCACCAGCGGGTTGGAGGTCAGCTCGGCGCCGATCTCCACCGGATCGCCGGTGACGATATTGACGACGCCCTTGGGCACGCCGGCCTGCTCGGCCAGATAGCCCCAGGCCAGCCCCGAATAGGGCGTCAGCTCGGCCGGCTTGGCGACGACCGTGCAGCCGGCGGCAATGGCCGGGCCGATCTTGCGCGACAGCATCGACGACGGGAAATTCCACGGCGTGATGGCGCCGACGACGCCCACCGGCTCCTTGGTGACAAGGATGCGCCGGTCGGCCCAGGGCGACGGGATGGTGTCGCCATAGACCCGGCGCGCTTCCTCCGCGAACCACAGCACATAGGCCGCACTGCCGGCGACCTCGCCCTTCGCTTCCGCCAGGGGCTTGCCCTGTTCAAGGGTCAGAAGCTCGGCCAGCGCCGTCTGGTTGTCCATGATGGCGTCGTGCAGCCGGCGCAGCATCACCGCGCGCTCGGCCGCCGTGGTGCGGCGGAAGCTCTGGAAGGCGGCGGAGGCCGCCCCGATCGCGCGCGCCGTCTCGGCGCGGCCGGAGGCGGGCACGGTGCCGATCACCTCGCCATTGGCCGGGTTCGTCACCTCGATGACGGCGCCGGAATCGGCCTTCACCCAGTCGCCCCCGATGAGATTGGCCTCGCGCCGGAAATCCTGCCAGCTCGCCATGACACCGCTCCTCGTCCCGCATCCCCCGCCGGGGGAGTTCGAATTCGGCCGAACCCTATAGCGGCCCGGACGACGGGTCGACGGGCGCGCGAAAAAAGAACGGCCGGGCGATCGGGCCCGGCCGGAGAGAAGACAGGGAGCAAGCGGGTTGCTCCCGGGCGCGTCAGCGCCGGCGTTCGCGGATCGTCGGCAGGAAGATCGCGAGGATGCCGAAGGCAGGCAGCACCGAGCACACCCGGTAGACGAACTCGATGCCATGGGAGTCGGCGAAGATGCCGAGGAGGGCGGCCGACAGGCCGCCGATGCCGAAGGCGAAGCCGAAGAAGAAGCCGGCGATCATGCCGACCTTTCCGGGCACCAGCTCCTGGGCGAAGACGATGATCGCCGAGAAGGCCGAGGCCAGGATCAGGCCGATGATGATGGAGAGCACGCCGGTCCAGAACAGGTTGGCGAAGGGCAGCATCAGCGTGAAGGGCAGCACGCCGAGGATGGAGAACCAGATCACCACCCGCCGGCCGAACCGGTCACCGATCGGCCCGCCTGCCACCGTGCCCGCCGCAACCGCGCCAAGGAACAGGAACAGGAAGATCTGCGACTGCTGCACCGTCACCCCGAAGCGCTGGATCAGGAAGAAGGTGTAGTAGCTGGAGAGACTCGACATGTAGACATATTTCGAGAGCACCAGAAGAAGCAGCACGACGAGCGCGCGCACCACGGTCTTCTTCGGCAGCACTTCGGCACCGGCCGCGCGCCCGCGGCCGCCCCGGACCGAACGGTTGCCCGAATACCAGATACCGACACGCCACAGCACCACCATGGCGCAGAGCGCGGCGACCGAGAACCAGGCGACGCTTTCCTGTCCGCGCGGCAGCACGATGAAGGCCGCCAGCAGGGGACCGATGGCCGAGCCGAAATTGCCCCCCACCTGGAACAGCGACTGTGCAAGGCCATGCCGGCCACCCGACGCCATGCGGGCGACCCGGGAGGATTCCGGATGGAACACCGACGAGCCCATGCCGATGAGCGCCGCCCCGGCCAGCAAGAGCGGGAAGGAATGGGCATAGGCGAGCAGGATCAGGCCGCAGAAGGTGAAGCCCATCCCCACCGACAGGGAATAGGGCATCGGCCGCTTGTCGGTGTAGAAGCCGACCAGCGGCTGCAACAGCGACGCCGTCAGCTGGAACACGAAGGTGAGGAGACCCACCTGGGCGAAGTCGAGACCATAATTGGTCTTCAGGATCGGATAGATCGAGGTAATCAGCGACTGCATCATGTCATTGAGCATGTGGCAGAAGCTGATGGCCGCGATGATGGTGAAGGCCGTCGTCTCGGCAGAGCGCTGAGACTCGAGGGGGATGGACGTCTGGCTCACGTGAGGCGGATCCTCGGAAACGGGACCGGCGCGCCCCTTCTTTGCGGGGACGACGGCAGCGGCACGGGACCGGCGCCGGACACGCCGGCGCGGACAGCTCGGGGACTCTGGACGGTACGGAAGGGAGGGCGGCCATGGGGGCACCCGCGGTCGTCCCGGGCAGGGATCCCGGGCGGCAGGGCGCACGACACGGTCGTCCGGCGGGCCACTATAGCACGCCCGGCTGCCCTGATAAGGCCCCCTGACCATCTGGAGACCACCGGTTCCGGCCGGTCCGCTCCGGCTGGAACCGGCGGACCGGGCCAGGCGGCGGCGGGCGGCTCAGCCCACCGGCCGGTTCAGCAGCACCGACAGCACCTTGTCATAATCGGCGCGGGTGTCCCTGGCGAGGAAGGCCTCGGCCAGCAGATAGGCATAGAACAGGAAGGCGCGCGCGCCGGCGTCCTCGGGATTGGCATCCGGGCGGCGCATGAGCTGGGTGATGTAGTCGAGGCGCTGCTTGTCGATCTCGGCGATCGCGGACGCGGCCCCGGCATCGCGCTTGGCCCAGAGCCGGATGGCGAGCTCCAGATTGGCGCCGCGTTCGGCCTTGGCGCCATCGCGCGGCAGATCGGCCAGCCGCCGCAGACGCCATTCCGCGTCCCGGTCCGGCTCCTGGTCGAGGCGCTCGATGATGCGGGCGGTCGCGCGCCGGCGCCAGGCGCCGAGCATGCGTTCCAGAAGGTCGGCGCGGTCCTTGAAGTGCCAGTAGAAACTGCCCTTGGTGACACCGAGGGTGCGGGCGAGGGGCTCCACGCGCACGGCGTCGATGCCGCTGGCGGCCAGAAGGTCGAGGGCAGCCTCGATCCAATGGGTCTCGTCCAGCCGCTGGCTCTCACGGGGCTTGGCGGGCGTTCGCGCGGTCGGCATGGGGCGGCGTGGGGCCTCAACTCAATGAAACGAAACGGCACGGCTCCATCATAGCCGGTCCGGCGCCGGTGCGTCAGGCCCCCTGACCTTCCTCCCGCGCCGCCGAAGCCCCCTTAGCGCACGCACAAGATGAAGCGCGAGGGCCTTCTGCACTGCAAGAACGGTTCTCGCAGCGCATACGTCAAAATCCATACGGAACCGTATTGACCGTTTCCCCGCGCGTCGTTAGGGTCGCTCAAAAGAGAGACGGGGAGGTGACCCATGGGCGAACTCGGTACGGTTTCCGCAGGTCTCGGCAAGACCATCACGGCTGCCGGCATCCAGACCAATTATCACGAAGCCGGCTCCGGCAAGCCGATCGTGCTCCTGCACGGCTCTGGTCCCGGTGTATCGGCCTGGACGAACTGGCGCAAGGTCATCCCGGCACTGGCCGATCAGTTCCACGTGCTTGCGCCCGACATGGCCGGCTTCGGATATACTGAACGCCAGTCGGATATCGTCTATGACATCAAGCTGTGGGTCAAGCACCTCATCGGCTTCCTCGACGCCCTCGGCCTGGAGAAGGTGAGCCTCGTCGGCAACTCCTTCGGCGGCTCCCTGTCGCTGGCGGCGGCGCTCCGGCATCCCGACCGGTTCGACCGGATGGTGCTGATGGGGACCCCCTGCGACAAATTCGAAATGACCGAAGGTCTAAAGTCCGGCTGGTTCTACGAGCCCTCGCTCGAGAACATGCGCCAGACGATGATGCTCTTCCCCTATGACAAGTCCATCGTCACCGACGCCCTGGTGCAGGAGCGCTACGAGACGAGCCTCATTCCGGGTGCCCAGGAAGGTCTGCGCAAGCTGCTCGTGAAGCCGAATGACGATGGTCCGACCGTCCTGTCCGGCATTCCCGAATCGGCGGCCGCGAAGGTCGTGCAGCCGACGCTGGTGCTGCATGGTCGCGAGGACAAGGTGGTTCCGACCGAGATGGGCCTGAAGCTCGGCCGCTCGATCCCGAATGCCGAGTTCCACATGTTCGGCCAGTGCGGCCACTGGGTGCAGGCCGAGCGGTTCGACGGCTTCGTGGCCCTGACCCGCCGCCACTTCGCCTGAGCGGCGGGCGGCCGGGCGCGTCCCGGCCGCTGCCTTGGCCTCTTCAGCCCAATCCTGTCGCCCCGCCCGGAGCCGTCGCAGTCGCGCGCTCCGGGCGTCGGGTGACGTGTATCCGGACTCCTTCAGGAAAACGCCCCGATGGCCCTCCTCCGTGCCTGCCACGTGGACGAAATTGGTCCCGGCGAAGCCTTCAAGCTCGACATTGAGCCGCCGGTGACGGTGTTCCGCACCGAAGAGGGCGATCTTTACGCCCTCGACGACACCTGCACCCATGCCGTCGCCTCCCTGGCCGAGGGCTTCATCGAGGACGACACCGTGGAGTGTCCGGTCCACATGGCGAAGTTCTGCCTGAAGACCGGCAAGCCCATGTGCCCGCCGGCCACCAAGCCCGTGGCGACCCACCCCGTGGTGGTGGAGGGCGACGAGATCTTCGTCGACGTGACGCGATGAGCGGCGCTCCGGTCCTGATCGTGGGTGCCAGCGCGGCCGGCGTGTCGGCTGCCCGCACCCTGCGCGCCGAGGGCTTCACGGATCCCGTCATCCTCATCGATGCCGATCCGAACCTGCCCTACGAGCGCCCGCCGCTGTCCAAGAAGGTGCTGGAGAGCGAGACCGTCTCGCCCGCCGACATCGCCCTGCTCTCCCCGTCCGATCTCGACGAGCTGGGCCTGACCCTGAAGCTCGGCGTGCGCGCGACGAAGCTCGATCCGGCCACCCGGACGCTGACGCTGTCCGACGGCACGGTGCTGACCGGCCGGGCGATCGTGCTGGCCACCGGCGGCCGCGCCAGCCGCCTGCCGCTGCCGGGCGCCGATCTCAGGGGCGTCCACGTCATCCGCGACTATGCCGATGCCGAGGCGCTCCGGGCCGATCTGGCCGGGGCCACCCGGGTCGCCGTCATCGGCGGCGGCCTCATCGGCACGGAAGCGGCGATCGCGATTGCCCGCTTCGGCAAGACCGTCGACTGGATCGACGCCGCGCCGAAGCCGCTCGCCCACATCCTGCCGGTGGCGATTGCCGATCACCTGATCGCCTCGCATCTGGCCAACGGCATCACGCTGCACGCCAGCGCCCGCCTCAAGGGCTTCACCGGCACCGACGGCCGGGTGACCGGCGTCGAGTTCGCCGATGGCACGGTGCTGCCGGCGGACGTGGTGGTGCTCGGCACCGGCATGAAGCCGGACCAGACGCTGGCCGTCGAGGCGGGTCTGGAGACCACGGCCGGCATCCACGTCACCGACGCCCAGGAGACCTCGGCCCCCGGCATCTATGCCGCCGGCGACGTGGCCTCCTTCGCCCATGAGGGCGCCGTTGCCCGCAAGCGGCACGAGCACTGGCGCTCCGCCGAGGAACAGGGGGCGAATGCCGCCCGCGCCATCCTCGGTCTGGCGCCGCAGCCCTTCTCGGTGCCTTGGTTCTGGTCCGATCAGGGCGTGCACCATGTGGAGATGGCCGGCAAGTCCACCGGCACCTCGGTGGTCCGGCCGGGCGCCCATGGCCCGATCGTGTTCGAGCTGAACGCCGACAGCACCGTCGCGGGTGTGGCCAGCGTCGACGAGCCCAATGCGGTGCGCGTCGGCCTGCGTCTCATCCAGGGGGGCAGGCCGATGGATCCGGCCGCCCTCGCCGATCCGGCGGTCGATCTGCGCAAGCTCCTGAAGAAGTGATCCCAGCCGCACGAAGTGCCGACCGCACCGTGCGCCTGAAGGGCAGCAGATTTCTCCTATGCCCCAATGACATGAGAAATCTGCATCGGAATACCAAAGAGTCCTCTGCGAGGATCTTTGGTATGAGCGCGGCCGGCCGCTGAGGCCGGGCGCGGCGAGGTTCAGCGGGAGCCGGTCCAACGACGGCTCCCGATGGGAGGCGGTCCCGCGGGAGGAGGAGTCTGCGGGACCGTCTCGACTGCATTGCGGCGCCCCCGCGCGGGTGCCGGCCGCAACGGCAAGAAGATCAGGCGGGAGGAAGCCGATGTCCGAAATCGAAGCCCTTGGCTACGTCATCTTCTCGGTGTCCGACATGGACGCCTGGACCAAATTCGCCCGGGACATTCTCGGGCTTCAGGTCGTGGAGCGCACCGATGGCGCCCTCGACCTGCGCATGGACACCTATTCCTGGCGCGTGCGTCTGGTCCCGACCGGGGCGGACGACATCGCCGTCGCCGGCTGGGAAGTGCGCGATGCCGCCGCGCTCTCGGCGATGCAGGCCAAGCTCGCCGCGGCGGGCATCGCGTCCGAATATGCCACGCCGGAAGAGGCCGCCGACCGGCAGGTCGAGGCCTTCCTGCGCTTCACCGATCCGGAAGGCCTGGTCTGCGAGGCCTTCTATGGTCCGCTGCAGCGCACCGAGAGCCCGTTCGTCAGCCCGCTCGGCGTGAAGTTCAAGACCGGCCGTCAGGGCATCGGCCACATCGTGCTGGTCTGCAAGAGCGCGGCCTCCCAGGAGGCCTTCTATCGCGACGTGCTCGGCTTCCGCCTGTCGGACTACATCACCACCGAGGTCATCCCGGGCCGGCCGACCAAGTTCACCTTCATGCGCTGCAATGGCCGGCATCACTCGCTGGCGCTGGTCGAAGTGCCGCTGAAGAAGAAGGTGCAGCACTTCATGGTGGAAGTGGAATCGATCGACGATGTGGGCCGCGGCCTCTATCGCGCCATCGACGCCGGCCTGCATCTGTCGCTGACCCTGGGCCGTCATTCCAACGACGACATGCTGTCCTTCTATCCCATGACCCCGTCGGGCTTCGACGTGGAATATGGCTGGGGCGGTCTCGAGGTTGACGACGAGACCTGGCATGTGCTGACCCATGCCAAGAACTCGGCCTGGGGCCATCATTTCCAGCGCCCGCCGCGCCCGGCCAAGAAGGTGGAAGCGGCGGAATAATACCAAAGGTCCTTGAAAAGGATCCTTTGGTATTCCGATGCGGATTTCTCATGCCCCTGGTGCCGATG
>JBBSSF010000096.1:0-9549 GCA_038242345.1 Hyphomicrobiales bacterium | reverse complement strand
GGGCCGGGGGACCGTCGGTCCCGATCGGTCCCGCGTGCTCCCGTGTCCCATGAACCACTCGGGGAAGGGCGCGTCTGTCCGTCACCGCAGCGACAGTCCCGGCCACGGTGGTGCACCTGGGCGCACCGCCGGTGGCGGGATCTTCTGTCGCGTGCAGTCGGTACGGGCATCCGGTCTCCCCCGAAAGACCTCGTGCGGATGAATGCCGGTCAGACGTCCAGCACCCAGGTGTCCTTGGTGCCGCCGCCCTGGCTGGAGTTCACCACCAGCGACCCTTCCTTCAGGGCCACGCGGGTGAGACCGCCGGGCACGATGCGCACCTTGTCGGCGCCCGAAAGCACGAACGGCCGAAGGTCCACATGGCGCGGCGCAACCCCTTCGCCGACGAAGGTCGGGCAGGTGGAGAGCGCCAGCGTCGGCTGGGCGATGAAATCATGCGGCCGCGACTTCAGCTTCTCGCGGAACACCTCGATGGTGGTCTTGTCCGACTTCGGACCGACCAGCATGCCATAGCCGCCCGAGCCCGAGACCTCCTTCACCACCAGCTCCGGCAGGTGATCGAGGACATAGGCCAGCGCATCCGGCTCGCGGCAGCGCCAGGTAGGGACGTTCTTCAGGATCGGCTCCTCGCCGAGATAGAACTTCACCACTTCCGGCATGTAGGTGTAGACGGCCTTGTCGTCGGCCACGCCGGTGCCCACCGCATTGGCGAGGTTCACGTTGCCGGCGCGGTAGGCCGCCATCAGCCCCGGCACGCCGAGGATCGAATCCGGACGGAACACCAGCGGATCGAGGAAGTCGTCGTCGAGACGGCGATAGATCACGTCGACCCGGCGCGGTCCCTCGGTCGTGCGCATGTAGACGATGTTCTCGCGCACGAAGAGATCGCGGCCCTCGACCAGCTCCACGCCCAGCTTGTCGGCCAGGAAGGAGTGCTCATAATAGGCGCTGTTGAACGGGCCCGGCGTGAGCAGGGCGACGGTCGGATCGGCGGACGACGCCCGGGGCGCGACGGAGCGCAGCGTCGCCAGGAGTTCGTCGGCATAATTCTCGACCGGAGCGACCTTGTGCTCGGCAAAGAGGTCCGGGAACAGCCGCATCATCACTTCCCGGTTCTCCAGCATGTAGGAGACGCCGGACGGCGTGCGTGCGTTGTCCTCAAGAACATAGAAGGTGTCGGAATCGACGCGGACGATGTCGATGCCAGCGATCTGGACGTGAATGTCGTGTGGCAGCTTCAGCCCGACCATTTCCGGACGGAAATAGGGATTCTGGAAGATCAGCTCTTCCGGAATGAGGCCTGCCTTGAGGATCTCGCCCTTGCCGTAAATATCGGCCAGGAACATGTTCAGCGCCTTGACGCGCTGCTCGAGACCCTTGGTGAGCTTCGTCCATTCCGGCTGGGTGAGGATCCGCGGCACGATGTCGAACGGAATGATCCGCTCCTCGGCTTCCGCATCGCCATAGACGGCGAAGGTGATGCCGATGCGGCGGAACAGGAGTTCGGCCTCATGCTGGCGGTGCTTGAGCTGCGCCGCGTCGGTCTCTTCCAGCCATGTCTTGATGAGACGATACGCGGCGCGACAGTCGTCGCCCTGCGCAGTCATCTCGTCGAAGGCTCGGATTGTCATTGTCGACGGTCCCCCCGCGAACGCCCGTTTGTGACCGTCCGATTTAATCGGGTTTCGGGGCGGTCCCGCAAGAGCGTTGCCTGCATCTTGTGCAGGCAGAGGGGTGCGGCATATTCTGCCCAAATGGCGGGCATGGACGGTCAGGAGTCTGGAATCAAATGAGATTCAGTCCGCGCATGCTGCAATGCCCGTCGCGCCCGACGATGATGTGATCGTGGACGGAAATCCCGAGCGGCTTGGCGATGTCGATGATCTGCTGGGTCATCTGGATGTCCGCGCGCGAGGGCGTCGGATCGCCGGACGGGTGGTTGTGGACCAGAATAACGGCGGTCGCCGACAGTTCGAGTGCCCGCTTCACCACTTCGCGGGGATAGACCGGCGTATGGTCGATCGTACCGGTCTGCTGCACTTCGTCGGCAACCAGCTGGTTCTTCTTGTCGAGAAAGAGGATGCGAAACTGCTCCTTCTCGGAGAAAGCCATGGCGGCGCGGCAATAGTCGATCACCGCAGACCAGGAGGAGAGGATGGTCTTGCGGGCGATGAGGCCCTTGGTGAGTCTCTGGGCTGCCGCGAAGGTCAGCTTCAGGTCGAAGGCGGTGGCAGGGCCCACGCCTTCGACCTCGCGAATCTGCTGCTCGGGGGCGCCGAGGACCTCGGCGAAGGATCCGAATCGCGCGATCAGCCGTTTGGCGATCGGCTTCACGTCCTTGCGCGGGATGGAGCGGAACAGCACGAGCTCCAGAAGCTCGTAGTCGGCGAAGGCACCCGGGCCGGCGCTGCGGAAACGGTCCCGCAGCCGGTCGCGGTGGCCCATGAGGTCCATCCGCCCCTGATCCTCGCCGAAGCCGTCCGGTCCGTCCGAGTCCGCCATGTCCGGGTGCGCGTCCGTGGGTGGCTCACAGATAGGGCGGGCAGTCGCGGCCCGCCGGCGACAGGGTGAAGATCTCGCATCCGGTCTCGGTCACGCCGAGCATGTGCTCGAACTGGGCCGAGAGGGAGCGGTCCCGGGTCACCGCCGTCCAGCCATCGGACAGCACCTTCACATGCGGCCGGCCGAGATTCACCATCGGCTCGATGGTGAAGATCATCCCCGGCCGCAGCTCCACGCCTTCGCCGGGACGGCCATAGTGCAGGATGTTGGGCTCGTCATGGAACAGCCGACCGACGCCATGGCCGCAGAAATCGCGCACCACCGAGCAGCGCTCGCCTTCCACATAGGTCTGGATGGCATGGCCGATGTCGCCGGTGGTGGCGCCGGGCTTCACCACGGCGCAGCCGATCATCAGCGACTTGTACGTGACCTCGATCAGCCGCTCGGCCGCCCGCTTGATCTCGCCGACCGGATACATCCGGCTCGAATCGCCATACCAGCCATCAAGCACGAAGGTGACGTCGATGTTGACGATGTCGCCTTCCTTCAGCGGCTTGTCGTTGGGGATGCCGTGGCAGACCACATGGTTGATCGAGGTGCAGCACGACTTGCGATAGCCGCGATAGAACATCGTGGCCGCATCCGCGCCATGGGCGACGCCATAATCATAGACGAAGCGGTCGATCGCATCGGTGGTGACGCCGGGCTTCACGATGTCGGCAAGGGCATCGAGGCAGCCTGCGGCGACCGCTCCGGCCTTGCGCATCGCCGCAAAGGCCTCGGCATCATAGAGCCTGATCTGTCCGGTTTTCTTCAGCGGCGCCGTTGCCGCATCCACATAGGTGACCATCATCCGTCCATCGGAAGTCGGGGGGACGGACCGGCGTGCGCCGGCGCGGCGCACCGCGCTCGTGCCGCGAGGCCGCGCAGTGTCGTGTCGGGGGCGCCGGTCCATGCGCATCCGCCCTCTATAGCGGGTTCCGGTCCGGTTTTCAGCCATCTTGTCAGGGACGCGCCGCCGCCGGGCCGGTATTCAGGGAAAGACGACCGGCACTTCCCGTCCAAGGGTGATGCCGGCAAGGGTGATCTCGCACAGATGGGCCCGGGCTTCCACTCCGGCAAGCAGCGCCCGTCCGAAGGCGGCGGCATAGGCCGGATCGATGTCGGCGGCGACCGTCACATGATCGCAGTCGGGCCGCTGGATCACATAGAGCAGGGCCGCCCGGCCGCCGGCGCGCACGACATCGGCCAGATCGTCCAGATGGCGGGCGCCGCGGGCGGTGACGGAATCCGGGAACTCCGCCCGGCCCGGGGTGCGCATCAGGTGGACATTCTTCACCTCCACATGAAAGTCCGCACATCCGGGTCCATTGAACAGGAAATCCACCCGGCTCGCCTTGCCATAGCGGACTTCCCGACGCATGACGGATGAGGCGGCGAGCCACGGAATCCGGCCTTCGCCAAAGCCTTCCGCGACGAGGGCATTGGCCCGGCCGGCATCCACGCCGACGAGCACCTGATCGGCCTCGACCAGTTCCAGGGTCCAGGCGAGCTTGCGGCCGGGCTTGTCGCTGCGGCTGATCCAGGCCCGGTTGCCGGCATCGAACAGACCCGTGCCGGCGCCGGGATCGGGGCAGTGGGCGGTCACGACGCTGCCGTCGGCCAGCTCGATGTCGGCCAGAAAACGCTTGTAGCGCCGGATCAGCCGGCCCGCTGTCAGGGATGGGGTGAAACGCATCGGACGCAAGGGGCTCCCGGAAACAGGGGGGATCGGGAATTGAACGGGTTGACGGGCAGGGCGGATCATCCGACTTTTGGAATGACGAACGCCCCTCTGCTATCCAGAACGCTCGCGATCTGTCATCGGGCTCCACCTCGTCCGGCCGGAGGAGAGACATGGCGCAAGTAAAAAAACAAGAAGTGTATGACTCGATCCTCGCCAGCGCCAGCAGGCTGTTCCAGGAGAAGGGTTATAACGCGACGTCGGTTGCCGATATCGGTCAGGCTGCCGGCATGTCGACGTCCAACATCTACGTCTATTTCGGATCGAAGATCGACATCCTGTTCTCGATCTATAATCCCTGGTTCGAGATGCAGCTTGACCAGGTGGGACTGCGGGTGCTCGCGATCCCTGATCGGGGCGAGCGGATGCGCGCCATCCTGGAGGCGCTGTGGATCGAGATTCCGTCCGATCCGTGCGGCTTTCCCGATGCGATGCTGCAGGCGCTGATCTCGTCGGCCGGGGCCGGGGGCACCCGGGAGGGGGCGGAGCTGGAGCGCTTCACCCGCGCCCGGATCGAGGCCCTGTTCGAGGCGGCGCTCCCGGCCGGCGATCCGGCCAGCATGCGCCGGGCCCTTGTCGATCTGGTGCTGTCGGTGTTCCACGGCATCCTCGTCGGGCGGCGCATGTCCAGCGGGGCGGCGGGAACCCGGGCGGTGATCGATCTGGTGGTCCAGCGGCTGCTGGCGCCGGTGGGCGAGCCGGCCTGAGGAGATAATGTCCGCCGCCTCCCGGGCGCATTTTCAAGCGACGGGGCGACCGGTTCGCCTGAGGAAAATGCGGCAGACCAGAGGTCCGGAGCGTTTTCCCGTGCGCCGGAGCGCACGCAGAAGGCTCCGGGGGCGGGCGGAAGAGGGCGTGCTGCCGGCGGCCCGGGCAACCGGGCGACGGAACCGCCGGGAGAGGAATGCACTGACGTGACCATCGAGACGCTGCTGCCGACCCGCTTTGTCCCCACGCCCGCCGGGCCCATCGCCTTTGTCGACAGCGGTGGTGGCGGGGCGCCGATCCTGCTGATCCACGGCTTTGCCTCCAACAAGGCGATCAACTGGATCTATCCGGGCTGGGTGGACACGCTGGTGCGCAGTGGCCGCCGGGTGATCGCCCTCGACAATCGCGGCCATGGCGAGAGCGTGAAGCTCTATGATCCGGCCGATTACCGCATTGGCCTGATGGCCGGTGACGCGCTGGCGCTGCTCGACCATCTCGACATCGCGCGCGCCGATCTCCTCGGCTATTCCATGGGCGCGCGGATCTCGACCCGGCTCACCCTCGATCATCCCGGGCGGGTGCGGTCGCTGATCCTGGGCGGCATGGCCACCGGCCTGTTCTCGCCCACGGCGGGCCCGCCGGAGCCGATCGTGGCCGCCCTGGAGGCGCCGTCGCTCAGGGATGTGCCGGACCGGACCGGCCGCTCCTTCCGCGCCTTCGCCGAACAGACCAAGAGCGACCTCAAGGCGCTGGCCGCCTGCATCAAGGCGTCGCGCGAGGTGTTTTCCCGCGACGAGATCGCCCGGGTGGCCGCGCCGACGCTGATTGCCGTGGGCACCCGGGACACCATCGCCGGATCGCCCGAGGAGCTCGCGGCGCTGATGCCGGATGCCCGCGCCCTGCCGATCCCGGGGCGCGACCACATGGTGGCGGTGGGTGACAAGGTGTTCAAGGACGGCGCGCTCGCCTTCCTCGCCGAGCTGGGCTGAGCGCCGGATTCACAAATGTGCGGACGGGCCGGCGCGGCGGGTGTTCCCGGCGCCCGGGCGTCGCGTCTCGTGCCGGATCGGGGCGGAATCGGGGGCCGGAGCCCCCGACGGATTTCCGTCAGACGCCGCGGAACACCGGCGCGCGCTTTTCCAGGAAGGCCGAGCGGCCCTCGGCGAAATCGGCCGAGTCGAAGCAGATGTCGGTGAGGCTGCGGATCCGCGCGTCGGCGGCCGGGTCGCCGGCACCATCGATGGCGGCCTTGGCGGCGCGGATGGTGAGCGGAGCGTTGCGGCAGATGGTGGCCGCCATGGCCGCCGCCGCGTCGATGGAGGCGCCGGGTTCCGTCACCTGATTGAGGAGGCCGATGCGGCCGGCTTCCTCGCCCTTCACCACCCGGGCGGTGAAGAACAGTTCCTTGGCGCGGGCCGGACCGACCAGACGCACGATGTCGGCCACCGATTCCGGCGGATAGCCGATGCCGAGGCGCACGGCGGGAATGGCGAATACCGAATCGCTGCCGGCAATGCGCACGTCGCAGGAGGCGGCCAGCGCCAGGCCGCCGCCGATGCAGTGGCCGGCGATGGCGGCGATGGTCGGCCGGGTGGCGGCCCGCACGGCCGCGAAGGCGGCGACATTCACGGCCTCATAGGCCCGCGACGAGGCGGCATCCCGGCGCACCTCGGCAAATTCGGAGATGTCGGCGCCGGCCGAGAAGCTCTCGCTGCCCGCGCCGCGCACGACGATCACCCGCACCGCCGGATCGGCCTCAAGGGCTGCGATCGCTTGGGGGATCGCGCCCCACATGGCAAGCGAGACCGCGTTGCGCCGGCTTGCATTGTCGATCACCAGCCAGCCGATGCCGTCGCTGCTGCGGGTCTCGATTCGGCCCGTCTCCGTCATGCTTCTGGGATCCTTCCACGAGAGCATTTTCAAGCGCAGTGGATACCGGTTCGCGTGATGAAAATGCGTAAGCTCAAAATCCTGGAGCCTTTCCCAGTGAGCCGGCGTGACCGGAAAAGGCGCTCGTCCCGGTCCGCCCCGGCGTCCGGGGGAGGCCGGGGCGTGACCGGCGGCCGCGACCCCCGGGGAGCCAGATGGCTATCAGGCCGGCACGGCTTCCCGCTGCCAGCCATAGAGCCAGTCCTGCCGGGACATCAGAGCCTCGGAGGACGACAATTTCAGCACCGAATCGCGGGCGAAGGCCATCAGCCCATGCATGTGGAAGATGCGGACATTGTCCTCGGCCAGCCGCCAGATCTTGTGCACCCGCGGCCGGCGCAGGTGGACATAGGAGGAGAAGGCGGCGGCGGTATCCGGGGCGGAGACCATCTGGTCGGCCAGCACCGCCGCATCCTCGATGGCCGCGCCGCCGCCCTGGGCGGCAAAGGGCAGCATCGCATGGGCGGCGTCGCCGATGAGGGCGATGCGGCCGCGGTTCCACGCTGCCGACAGCGGATCCACCGTCATCAGCGGCCAGCGCAGCCAGTCATGGGCCGAGGCGAGCAGATCGCGCACCGGGGGCACGAAATCGGAGAAGCGGGTCAGCAGGGAGGACGGATCGCCGACCCCGCTCCAGGTTTCCTCATGCCAGGCATCGGTGATGACGGCGACCAGATTGACGAGCCGGCCCGACGAGATCGGATAGTGGACGAGATGGGCATGGGGCCCGAACCACAGGCCGATATCATGGGTCAGGTGCTCGGGCACCTGATCGGCCGGCACGGTGGCGCGCCAGGCGATGCGGCCGGAGGCATCCGGCGCCCGCCCGCCCATGGCCGCCCGGCGGATGCGCGACCAGACGCCATCGGCGCCGATCACCGCGCTGCCGGTCAGCTCCTCCCGGTCGTCGGCGAGGCGCACATGGACCGCATCATCGCGTTCCAGCACCCGCCCGACGGGACAGCCGAGCCGGATCTCGACTCCGGCCGCGCGCACGGCCCGGGCCAGAAGAGCCTGAAGCTCGCCGCGGTGGATGACATAATGCGGGGCGCCATAGCGCCGCTCGGCGGAAGCCCCCAGCGGCACCCGGGCGAGATCCTCGCCACGCGGGCCGGACCGCAGCACGACCGCATTGGGCCGGCAGGCGACGGCCGCCATGGCCTCGGCCAGACCCAGCTCGATCAGGATTCGCGAGGCATTGGGGGCGATCTGGATGCCGGCGCCCACTTCCTGCAGCACGTCGGACCGTTCCAGCACCGTGACGGGAAAGCCCCGCCGGGCAAGGGACAGGGCGACGGTCAGGCCGGCAATGCCGGCCCCGGCCACGAGGATGGGCAATCGGGCGGTCATGCGATTCCGCGTCTCCGGGAGGCCTGTCCGGGCAGAAGGGTGCCCCTGGCTGCCGGTACCTCCCGGTGCAGGATCCGGCCAGCCTCGTCCTTGAGACCCGGTTCGGGGCGGTCGGGCATTGATCCGCCGCAAGGACCCGGCCGCAGGACGGCGCGACCGGCCGGAATCATCCGGAAAAGCCGGTGCCGGACCACGGGGGCCCGGCACCGGGACAGGAACTCATCAAGGGGATCGGCCGGCGACTCAGGCCGCGTCGGCGAGCATGCACTCTGCCGGGATGGCCGAATGGGCATCCAGCGCCGGATCATAGCGATAGAGGGTCGAGCAGTAGGGGCAGAGCCGCTCTGTCTCGTCGCCCATGTCGAGGAAGACATGGGGATGGTCGAAGGGCGGCTTGGCGCCGGTGCACATGAAGCGCCTGGCGCCGATCCGGATCACCTCGACGCCGGGATCATTGTGGAAATGCGGTACGACATGCTCCGCCATGGCCTTCCGGGCTCCCCTTTGTCGCCTGGGCGCGTCACAATTGGTTGGCCGCGACCTTACTCGCCCGGGCGCCCCAGCGACAAGGGGGACCGATTGCCACTCGTCATGTGGCCCGGGCCGGGTCATCCAAGGGAGAGATGTGCATGACGGACCTCCGTGCCAGCCGGGCCGTCCGGAACCGCCTGGCGATGGCGCTTCTGGCGCTCGCCTGCCTTGCCGCCAGCCCCGGCGATGCCGGGGCCCGGCCGGACGATCTCTGGTATGCCTTCATCATGGATCATGATCCGCGCAAGTTCTGGACCATCCTCCACACCGCCGACGACATGATCGCCGATGGCGGCAAGTTCCGGCTCTACATGGATGGCCGCGGCATCCTGCTCGGCATCACCGGCTCGACCCTCACCCAGAAGGACTACATGGACATCCGCCGCCGCCGGCCGGGGCTGGAGCTGCTCGTCTGCAAGGAAACGCTGCAGCGCCTGCTCGCCGGCCTCAAGGGCCGCCGCATCCCGCCGCTGCTCCCCGGTGTCCGGATCGTGCCGTGCAACGGCATTCTCTCCACTCTCGACAAGGAAGGCTGGCGACGCGCCCCCGGCTTCGGCCTCTGAGGGGCATCTGTCGCCGGAACAGGCTGCGTGATGACGCTTCATCTGGTGAAACTCTGCGTCGGCGTCGACAGCGTCGAGGACCTGGCCGGCTGGATCGCCGCCGAGCAGGCGGCGGGCGGGGGACGTCCGGTCGAGGATGTCCACCGCACCCGGCAGATGCCGAAACGCGCCGCCGAGATCCTC
>JBBSSF010000095.1:0-9583 GCA_038242345.1 Hyphomicrobiales bacterium | reverse complement strand
TTCGTGCACTGGGGTGCCACCAGCCAGGACATCGTCGACACCGCCTTCGTGCTCCAGGCACTCGCCATTCTCGACCTCCTCACCGCCCGCACGAAGCTGATTCTGGCCGGTCTCGCCCGTCTGGCCGACCAGCACCGCGCCACCGTGATGCCCGGCCGCACCCGCTATCAGCAGGCAACCCCCACCACTTTCGGCCTCACCGCTGCCGTCTGGGGCGCGCCCCTCATCCGCACGCTGGCCCGGCTCAAGGAACTGCGGCCGCGGCTGGCGCTGCTCTCCTTCGGCGGCGCCTCCGGCAATCTCTCGGCGCTGGGGGGCGATGCGCTCGCCGTCGAGCAGGCTTTCGCCGATGAACTCGGCCTCGCGCTCCCGCCGGTGCCGTGGCACGCCAACCGGGATGGCATCGCCGAGCTCGCCTCGGTGGCCGCCATCCTGACCGGAGCCCTCGGCAAGATGGGGCTGGATGTGCTGCTCTTGGCCCAGTCGGAAGTGGCGGAAATCCGGGTGGCGGGCGCCGGCGGCTCCTCCACCATGCCGCACAAGGCCAATCCGATTGCCAGCGAGATGCTGGTGACGCTTGCCCGCGTCACCGCCGATCAGGTCGGCACCCTGCACCACGCGCTGGGCCATGCCTTCCAGCGCGACGGCGCGGCGTGGCTGACCGAATGGCTGACGCTGCCCGCCCTGCTCACCGCCACGGGCGCGGCCACCCGGGTGGCGCTGGATCTCACGGGCGCCCTTGAGGTGCGCGCCGAGGTCGCCCGCGCCCATGTGACCGACGCGCCGGCCCTCGGCCTGTCGGAAGCCATCACCTTCGCGCTCGCCGCCCACATGCCGCGGGCAGACGCCGAGAAGATCGTGAAGGCCGGCGTCGCCGCGGCGCTTGCGAGCGGAAAGACCCTCATGGCGGAGGTTCAGGCCCGGACGGATGCCCCGGTGGACTGGTCCGCCTTCGCCGATCCGGCCAGCGCCACCGGCGCCGCCGCAGCCTTCGTCGACCGTTTCCTGATCGCGGCGGCAGCGGCGATCTGAGGCTCACCCGTCCAGCAGCTTGCGCTGGAGCAGATCGTCCAGCCAGTCGGCAAACAGCTGAAGCCGGCGCGGCAGATGCTGGCGATGGGGATAGAGCAGCGTCATCGGCATGGGTTCGGCGCGGTGGTCCGGCATCACTGCGACGAGCCGGCCGGCCCGGAGATCGTCCCGCACATCATAGGCCGGGATCTGGATCAGCCCGAGGCCGGCCAGACAGCAGGCAATATAGGCTTCGGCGCTGTTGACCGTGACACGCGCCCGCATCGGCCGGCTATGGATACCGGCGGCGTCCAGCCACTCCCAGTCGGCCACCCGGCCGGTGGAGGGCGAGGCATAGTTGACCGCCAGATGGGCGTCGAGATCCTCCGGCCCACCCGGCGTGCCGAAGCGGGCGAGATAGGCGGGACTCGCGACATTGAGGAGCGGCAGCGGCCCGATCGGGCGGGCGATCAGCCCGGATTCGGCGAGTTCGCCCACCCGCAGCACGCAGTCGACGCCACCGGCCACCAGATCGATGGTGCGGTCGCTCATGCCGAGATCGACGTCTATCTCGGGAAAGCGGTCGAGAAAGTCCGGCAGGGCCGGGGCGATCACCAGCCGGCCGATGCGCCCGGGCACGTCGATGCGGATGCGTCCCGCCGCCTTCTGCCGGAACAGGCTTTCGGCCGCCTCGGTCTCGGCCACCAGCCGCACGCAGACCTCATAGAACTGGCGCCCGTCCTCGGTGGGGGCGACGCGCCGGGTGGTGCGGTTCAGAAGCCGCGCGCCGACCCGACCCTCCAGCTCCTGCACCGCCGCCGAGACCGAGGACCGCGGCAGGCCGAGGCTGTCGGCCGCCCGGGTGAAGCCCGCACACTCCACGACCCGCGTGAAGATGCGGAAAAGGTCGATCCGGTCCACAGTCCGTCTCCGTCGATTGTTCGCCCAGACTGACAGGTGCTGTCCAGGTCGGCAACTTTATCGGCAGATCCGGGACGATAGCCTTGTGCACCTCGGGAGGCGGTCCGCGACGGGATCGCCCGAATGCAGGAGACAGGGCCCATGGCCGAGCACACCATCGCGGGCGCGACCGTTCTGATCGCCGGTGGCGCGAAGAATCTGGGCGGGCTGCTTGCCCGCGATCTCGCCGCCCACGGGGTGAAGGCGATCGCCATTCACTACAACAGCGACGCCGCCCGCGCGGACGCCGAGGAAACCCTGGCCGCCATCCGGGCAGCCGGCGCCGAGGCGGTGGCCTTTCAGGCCGACCTGACGACGGCGGGCGCCATGGAGACGCTGTTCGCCGATGCGGTCGCCGCCATTGGCCGGCCGGACATTGCGGTCAACACCGTCGGAAAAGTTCTGAAGAAGCCGATCCTTGAGGTTTCGGAAGCCGAATATGACGCGATGAGCGCGATCAACGCCAAGTCGGCCTTCTTCTTCCTGAAGGAAGCCGGGCGTCATGTCGCCGACAATGGCCGCATCTGCACGCTGGTGACGTCGCTTCTGGGCGCGTTCACGCCCTTCTATGCGTCCTATGCCGGCACCAAGGCGCCGGTGGAGCATTTCACCCGGGCGGCTGCCAAGGAATTCGGCGCCCGCGGCATCTCGGTGACGGCGATCGGTCCGGGCCCGATGGACACGGCCTTCTTCTATGGTCAGGAGAGCCCGGAGGCGCAGGCCTATCACAAGTCCGCGGCGGCGCTCTCGGCCTTCTCGCGCACCGGTCTCACGGATATCGAGGACATCGTTCCCTACATCCGCTTCCTGGTGTCCGAGGGTTGGTGGATGACCGGCCAGACCATCCTGGTGAATGGCGGCTACACGACGAAGTGACCCTCCACCGCGCTCCCGACTGGAACGGTAGGGCCCCGGGGAGCCCGGGACAGGCGTCGGCATGACCGGCGCCTGTCGCGCGCTTGCAGACACGCCCTTCGCCGGCCCGGCGGGTGTCCAAATCCGGATCTGTCAGGAAAAGCAGGCCGCATCCGCGGCAAAGGGGATGGTACAGTTGGGTGGACTCGAACCACCGACCTTCGGAGCCACAATCCGACGCTCTAACCAACTGAGCTACAACTGCACGTCCGGCCGCGTCATCCGCGGCGCCGGGGTCATGTAGGAAAAAAAGGCGCGCTTGGCAAGCGAAAAGCGGAATTTGCCCGGCTCAGTCCACAGCCCCCCCCTCCACCCCCGTCCCCGCCCCCCCCATCCGCGGCGCAAGCCCCTGAAAAAACAGGCGCAGATAGTCGCCGGCAATCTCCTCATAGGTCGGCCGGCCATCGGGCTGGCGCCAGTAGGGCAGCCAGTTGAAGGCGCCATAGAGCGCCGCCGCCACATGTTTGGGATCGCATGGCGCCACCGAGCCATCGGCGATTCCGGCCCGGACCAGATCGCGCAGCAGCATGTCCAGCCGGCGCCAGTCCTCGCGCAACACCCGCTGGCTGTCCGGGTCCAGCACATGATGCCGGTTCAGCACGATCGACGCGCCGAACTCGTCGGACAGCAGACGGGCATAGGCCGTCAGGAAGATCCGGATCCGCTCCAGACCGGACAGCCGTTCATCGGCGCATGCCGCCAGTGCCGGCTCCAGACTTTCATAGGCCGCCTTGTTGATCTGGAAGAGAATGTCTTCCTTGTTGCGGACATAATAATAGAGCGTGCGCTTGGAAACGCCGAGCTCGGCGGAAATGTCTTCCAGCTTGGTGCGGTCGAAGCCGCCGGCATTGAACAGCCGCGCCGCCGTCCGCAGCACCGCCAGACGCCGGGCCGCCCGATGCTCCTCGCGCGCCGAGCCGGCGTCCTCCCCCGTCTCCCCGGCGGCCACTCCGGCCCACGCTTCCGACGCCATGCCCCTCCCCCTGATCCGGCTGCCCCGGCCCCCGTCTTTCCGACCCGCGTTCCGGTCCGCGCCCCGGGGGGGCGCCGTCCGCTCCCGGCCCCCGCGCATTCCCGCACAGCCGCCGTGATCCTACCCCGTCACCCTCTGCTTGACAACGTAACCCACCGGTGGGATACATTTCTCCAACAAGCGGGGGAGACGAGACGGCGACCCTTCCCGGGGACTGCCCGTCCGCATCCGCTCCGTCGAGGAAATGCCCGATGGCGAGGGCCGGCGCGTGCGCCCCCTTCTCCCTCGGATGTCCATCACCAGATCCGGTCCGCCGCCCGCCCCGGGTGACGGTCCGCCGCGGCCGGCGGTCCTGCCCGGCCCGGATCCCCGTCCCGACACGCCGCTGCGGCCGGATGCCGGATGCAGCGGACTGGTCCCGCCTGTCCGAGGTTTTCCCATGAGCACGCCTGTCGTCGTTGCCGGTGTCGGCATGACCCGTTTCGTGAAGCCGACCGAATCCCCCGCCTACACCGTGATGGGCGCCGAGGCGGTTGCGGCCGCTCTGGCCGATGCCGGGCTCGCCTATACCGACGTGCAGGCCGCCTATGCCGGCTATGTCTATGGCGACAGCACCTGCGGCCAGCGCGTGCTCTATGGCCTCGGGATGACCGGCATTCCGGTGGTCAACGTCAATAATAACTGCTCCACCGGCTCCACCGCCTTGTGGCTCGCCCGTCAGGCGGTCGCGGCCGGTCAGGTCGAGTGCGCGCTCGCCTTCGGCTTCGAGCAGATGCGCCCGGGCGCCATCACCGAGCAGTGGACCGACCGGCCGGGGCCGCTGGAGGAGTTCGTGCGCACCGCCGACGCCGCCGGCTTCGATCCCGATGCGGCCCTTGCCCCCAAGATCTTCGGCGGCGCCGGCATCGCCCACCAGATGAAGTTCGGCACGAAGGACGAGACCTTCGCCGCCATCCGCGCCAAGGCGAGCCGCCATGCCGTCCACAATGAGCGCGCCATCTTCCGCAAGGAAGTCAGCGTCGACGAGGTGATGGCCTCGCCGAAGGTGACGCGGCTGCTCACCCGTCTGCAGTGCTGCCCGCCCACCTGCGGCGCGGCCGCGGCCATCCTGTGCACGCCGGATTTCGCCCGCCGCCACGGCATCGACGCCCGGGTGACGATTGCCGGTCAGGCGGTTGCCACCGACTTCGCCTCCGCCTTCGATCCGTCCGACCTGATGCGCACCGTCGGCTATGACATGACGGCGGCCGCAGCCGCCAAGGCCTATGACGAGGCCGGCATCGGCCCCGACGAGGTGGATGTCGTCGAGCTGCACGACTGCTTCACCGCCAACGAGCTCATCACCTATGAAGGCCTGGGCCTCTGCCCGGAAGGCGGCGCCGAGCGCTTCATTCTGGAAGGCGACAACACCTATGGCGGCCGGGTGGTGACGAACCCGTCGGGCGGCCTGCTCTCCAAGGGCCATCCGCTGGGGGCGACGGGGCTTGCCCAGTGCTTCGAGCTGACCGGCCAGCTGCGCGGCGTGCAGGGCGCCCGCCAGGTGGACGGTGCCCGGGTGGCGCTCCAGCACAATCTCGGTCTCGGCGGCGCCTGCGTCGTCACCGTCTATCGCGCCGGCTGAGGGAGGGAACCCCGATGACCACCCTTGACGCCGTTCGCCCTGCCCCGGTCGCCGCCCCGTCCGCGGGGCCGGCCCGCCCGGTCTGGTGGACCGAGGAACTGACGCTGCTGGAAGAGCAGCTCGTCCGCTTCTTCGAGACGGAATATCTGCCCTTCGAGGCGGAGTGGGAGAAGGCCGGCATCGTGCCGCGCGCCTTCTGGCAGAAGGCCGGCGCGGCCGGCATTCTCGGCATCTCGCTGCCGGAGGAGTATGGCGGCAGCGGCGGCACGATGTTTCACGATGCCGTGCTGTTCGACGTGCTGGGCCGCCTCGGCATCTCGGGCTTCGGCATCCATGTGCACCTGATCGCCGCCCATTATGTGCTGACCCACGGCACTGAAGAGCAGAAGGCGCGCTGGCTGCCGAAGCTCATCTCCGGCGAATGGATCGGCGCCATCGCCATGACGGAGCCGGGCACCGGCTCCGACCTCAAGGCGGTGCGCACCCGGGCGGTCCCCGATGGCGACGGCTATCTGCTGTCGGGCGCCAAGATCTTCATCTCCAACGGCATCAATGCGGACTTCATCCTGGTCGTCGCCCGCATCAATGGCGAGGGGGCGAAGGCGATCTCGCTCATCGGGCTGGAGACCGAAGGCGTCGCCGGCTTCCGGCGCGGGCGCAATCTCGACAAGCTCGGCCAGAAGGCCCAGGACACCGCGGAACTGTTCTTCGATGACGCCCGGGTGCCGGCCGATGCGCTGCTGGGCGGCACCGAGGGCCGCGGCTTCGGCCAGCTCATGGACCAGCTCGTCTATGAACGGCTGATGCTGGCCATCGTCGCCGTTGGCGCCATGGACCGGGCGGTGAAGCTCGCCCGCGACTACACCCGCGAGCGCACCGCCTTCGGCAAGCCCATCGGCCAGTTCCAGAATACCGCCTTCAAGCTCGCCGAATGCGCGACGGAGGCTCGCATCGCCCGGGTGTTCGTGGAAGACTGCGTTGCCCGCTTTGCCGCCGGCACTCTGGACGTCCCCACGGTTTCCATGGCCAAATGGTGGACGACGGAGCGGCAGGGCAGCATCGCCGACACCTGCCTCCAGATGTTCGGGGGCTATGGCTACATGACGGACTATCCGATTGCCCGTCTTTATGCCGATGCCCGGGTGCAGCGCATCTATGGCGGCACCAACGAGATCATGAAGGAACTGATCGCCCGCAACCTGTGAGCGATGCCGCAGGGACGACAGAGAGACCGCTGCCCCCATCCATCGGGGACCGGGAGGCCCCGGGGGCGCGCAAGAGTGGACCGGCCGGCGGGAGATCGCCGGCCCTATCCGCATCAGCCCGACGCACCGCGTGAACGAACGGGCGCGGGCAGGGAGAACGACCAATGGCGCTTGAGACTATCGACCGGGCCCGCCGCGACACCATCGCCGACGCCTTCGCCCGTTCCGTCGGACGCAACGGCCCGCGCGACGCGATCCGCTATGGCGATCGCACCTGGACCTTCGCGGCGCTGGATGCGGCGGCCAACCAGGTCGCCAACGGTCTGCTGGCCGAAGGTCTGGTGCCCGGCGATCGCGTCGCCGCCTATGGCCGCAACTCCGATGCCTATGTGATCCTGTGGCTCGCCTGCGCCAAGGCCGGCTTCATCCATGTGCCGGTGAACTATGCGCTGACGGGCGGCGAGCTGATCTACATCGTCAGCCAGTCCGGCGCGAAGGCGCTGTTCAACGACCCCTCGGTCGCCGGGAACGTGGCGGCCGTCGCCGGCGACATCTCCGTTGCCCTCATCGGCACCCTGAAGGACGGCGCCGGTCTCGACATCCTGGCGCTCGCCTCCGGCGACGGCCCGGCCACCCGGCCGGAGGTCGACGTCCGCGACACTGACGTGGCCCAGCTCCTCTACACCTCCGGCACCACCGCCGCCCCCAAGGGCGCGATGATGACCCATCAGGCGCTCAACGCCCATTATACCAGCGTGCTGCTGTCGGTGGACTTCCGCCCCGGCGACCGCACGCTGGCCGCCCTGCCGCTCTATCATTCGGCCCAGATGCACGTGTTCCTGATGCCCTTCCTGCTGATGGGCGGCTTCACGATCATTCTGGAAGCCCCGGTGCCCGATGTCTGCTTCCGCCTGATCCAGGAGGAGAAGATCTCGGCGCTGTTCTTCCCGCCCACGGTGTGGATTTCCATGCTGCGCCATCCGGGCTTCGACAGCCATGACCTGTCCAGCCTGGAGCGCGGCTATTATGGCGCCTCGATCATGCCGGTGCCGGTGCTGGAGGAACTCTCCCGCCGCCTGCCGAAGGTCGGGCTCTACAACTGCTATGGCCAGAGCGAGATCGGGCCGCTGGCGACCGTGCTGCGCCCCGAGGAACATGCCGAGCGTCCGGCATCGGCCGGCCGGGCGATCTTCAATGTCGAGACCCGGGTGGTCGATCCGGAGATGAACGACTGCGCCCCCGGCGAGATGGGCGAGATCGTCCACCGCTCGCCGCAGCTGCTCGTCGGCTACTGGGAGAAGCCCGAGGAGACCGAGGCGGCCTTTGCCGGCGGCTGGTTCCATTCCGGCGATGTCGGCTATTTCGACGACGGCGGCTATCTCTTCATTGCCGACCGGGTGAAGGACATCATCAACACCGGCGGCGTCGTGGTTTCCAGCCGCGAGGTGGAGGAAGCCCTCTACACCCATCCGGCGGTCTCCGAAGTGGCGGTCATCGCCCTTCCGGACCCGAAATGGATCGAGGCGGTTGCCGCCGTCGTCTCCATCAAGGCCGGGCACAGCGTCGAGGGGCTGGATCTCATCGCCCATGCCCGCAGCCGGCTGGCGCCGTTCAAGGTGCCGAAGCGGATCTTCTTCGTCGAGACCCTGCCGCGCAACACCGCCGGCAAGCTGCTGAAGCGCGAGCTGCGCAAGATCTACGAGGTGGAAATCGAGGAGATCTGAGAGGCGCACGCCGTGCTGACCGCACCCGCGCACCTGAAGATCAGCAGACTGCCGGGGGATCCTTTGCGGGAGCCTCTGGCACGCCCCTCCTTCCGGTCCCGGAGCATCTTCCGGTCGCCCCGGATCACCGGAAACGCTCCCGGCTTTTGATCGCGCGTCTTTCTTCACGCGAACCGGTACCCGCTTCGCCTGAAACTGTTCTCTCGGCATGTCGTCTCCGCTCCGGCTGCTCCCTCATGGGGCCGGCCCGGAGACGCCAGGCCGGGCAGCCCCTGTCCCTCCGGCGGGTGCTGCCCGCATGGCGGAGATCCCGCGACGGACTCCGCCATGCCGCTCCGGCTTCCCCGTGCGCCCTGCGGCGGACGGGACGGCCGGAGCCCGTCAGGTCCACCCAGGCGGTCCGCATCCGGTGGTCCTGACCCGATGTGGCGGCCGCTCCGTCTTCCCGACCACCCCGGAGCGGTCGCCACGGCCTGCCTCTCGCCCGCCGGACCCGGTTGTCACGGGGTCCCCGCGCGTGCGACCTTCGGTCCGGTTCCGGTGCTGGACCGGACCGATTCCCCGGGGAACACGCCATGCCGATCCGGCGGGAATATCGCTGGCTCTATCCGATCGACTGGCCGCAGCTGACCGACGTCATCCGCTTCGAGCGGGCCGGCGGGCGCTGCGAGCGGTGCGGGCGGCCGCATGGCGTCTTCGTCGCCCAGCTTGCCGACGGGCGCTGGTGGGATGCCGAGCGCGGCTACTGGCGCACCATGCGCGGCCGGCGCGCGCGCCGTCTGCCGCCCCCGGATCCGGCGCTGTTCGAGAAGACGGCCCTGCCGGTTGCAGCCCTTGAGGCCGATCCCGGGCCGCTGTTCGCGGCGCCCGTCTCCCCCGGCCGCCGGCGCCGGCGTCACCCGGAGGTGCTGAAGGCCGGGGTGCGTCTCGTCCGGATCGCCCTGTCGACGGCCCATCTGGACCATGACCCGAGCAACAACCGGGCGAAGAATCTCAAGGCGCTGTGCCAGGTCTGCCATCTCCAGCACGACCGCGCCGAGCACCAGCGCCGCCGGCAGGAGACCCTGAAGGCCCGCAAGGCCATCGGCGACCTGTTTCAGGGGCCCTACGGCTATTTCTCCTGATCCGGGGGCTGCCGCCCCCGGCCTCCGCCCGGAGACCCGGGGGGCTCCGG
>JBBSSF010000094.1:0-9584 GCA_038242345.1 Hyphomicrobiales bacterium | reverse complement strand
GAGCATCTCGCCCTCGGCCTCGATCCCTATCCGCGGGCGCCCGGCGCCGTGTTCGAGATTGCCGACGAGGACGAGCCGCCGGCCGTGGAGGAGCGGCCCTCGCCCTTTTCCGTGCTCGGCCGGCTGAAGGATCGCGATCCCGAGGCCTGATCCGGCAACCGCAGGCGCGCCCGATGCGCCCGCCTGCAACAAAGCCGGTTGCGGCCCGGGCGGAAAACGCTATGTTCCTGCCGCCCGGACCGAGGCCGGGTGACCTGTCGGCAAGGCCCTCCCGGGGCCTGCTTTCCGGAATGCGCGCGCCGCCCGGCGCCCCACCGGACCCGCGGGTCGCGCCCCGGCCCGTTTCGCAAAAGCACGCCTGTCCGGCCGGGTCGGGTCCGTGTGTTTCCTGCCACCGGCCGGTCGGGTCCGACAAAATCCGGGGAGCCACGAACCGTCAGATGTCGAAGGCCGTCACCCTCTCGCTTGACGCCATGGGCGGCGATCGCGGACCGGAAACCGTGCTGGCCGGCGCCGAACTCGCCCTCCAGCGCTGCCCGGACCTGCATTTCCTGCTCCATGGCGACCAGTCGACACTCGACGACGTGCTGAAGCGGCATCCCGGGCTCGCGGCCGTGTCCCGGGTCGTCCACGCCGACGTTGCCATCCGCATGGACGACAAGCCCAGCCAGGCCCTGCGGTCGGGGCGGGGCAAGTCGTCGATGTGGCGGGCGCTGGACTCGGTGAAGACCGGCGAGGCCGCCGCGGCCGTTTCCGCCGGCAACACCGGCGCGCTGATGGCCATGGCGAAATTCTGCCTGCGCACCCTGGCGACCATCGAGCGCCCGGCGATCGCGGCGATCTGGCCGACGATCCGGGGCGAGTCCATCGTGCTCGATGTCGGCGCCACCATCGGCGCCGACTCCCAGCAGCTCATCGACTTTGCCGTGCTCGGCGGCGCCATGGCCCGGGTGATCCTCGACATCGAGCGGCCGACCGTCGGCCTCCTCAACATCGGCGTCGAGGACGTGAAGGGCATGGAGGAGGTGCGCACTGCCGGCCGCCTCCTGCGCGAGGCCGATTTTCCGGCCTTTGCCTACACAGGCTTCGTCGAGGGCGATGATCTCGGCCGCGGCTCGGTCGATGTGGTGGTGACCGAGGGCTTTGCCGGCAACATCGCGCTGAAGACCGCCGAGGGCACCGCCAAGCAGATTGCCTCCTATCTGAAGGCCGCCATGACGCGCACCTGGCGCGCCAAGCTCGGCTATCTCCTTGCCAAACCGGCCTTCGACCGGCTGCGCGAGAAGATGGACCCGCGCAAGGTCAATGGCGGCGTGTTCCTCGGCCTCAACGGCCTCGTCATCAAGAGCCATGGCGGCGCCGATGCGGAAGGCTTCGCAAGCGCCGTCGAACTGGCCTATGACATGGTCCGCAACGATCTTCAGGCCAAGATCAGCGCCGACCTTTCCGCCTTCCATCGCGGCCGCCAGCCCTCCGAGGCAGCGACCCCCACCGCAGGTGCCCCTTGAGCGAGTTCCGGTCCGTCATTCTCGGGTGTGGCGCCCATCTTCCCGCCCGCGCCCTCTCCAATGCCGATCTGGCCCAGATGGTCGATACCAGCGACGACTGGATCGTCCAGCGGACCGGTATCCGCCAGCGCCATGTGGCGGCCGAAGGCGAGGTCACGTCCGATCTCGGTCTGGCCGCTGCCCGCAAGGCGCTCGCCGCTGCCGGTGTCACACCCGATGACATCGACCTCATCATTCTGGCGACCGCGACCCCGGACTACACCTTTCCGGCGTCCTCCGTGCAGATCCAGGCCAGCCTGGGCATGACCCATGGCGCCGCCTTTGATCTCCAGGCGGTGTGCTCGGGCTTCGTCTTCGCCCTCACCACGGCCGATGCCTATATCCGCGCCGGCAATGCCAAGCGCGTGCTGGTGATCGGCGCCGAGACCTTCTCGCGCATCCTCGACTGGGAGGATCGCGGCACCTGCGTGCTGTTCGGCGATGGCGCCGGCGCCGTGGTGCTGGAAGGCCGGGAGGGCACGGGCACCATCGCCGACCGCGGCATTCTGGCCGCCAAGCTGCGCTCCGACGGACGCCACCGCGACAAGCTCTATGTCGATGGCGGCCCCTCGGCCACCCGGAGCACCGGACATCTGCGGATGCAGGGCCGGGAAGTGTTCAAGCATGCCGTCGGCATGGTGATCGACGTGATCGAGGACGTGTTCGCCCGCACCGGCGTGACCGCCGAGGACATCGACTGGTTCGTGCCCCATCAGGCCAACCAGCGCATCATCGACGCCAGCGCCAGAAAGCTCGGCATTCCGCCCGAGAAGGTGGTGATGACGGTGGCCGAGCATGGCAACACCTCCGCCGCCTCGATCCCGCTCGCCCTCGACGTGGCGGTGCGCGATGGCCGCATCAAGCCGGGCGATCTGGTGCTGCTGGAGGCCATGGGCGGCGGCTTCACCTGGGGTGCGGTGCTGATCCGCTGGTAATCCCATCCGTGCGCCTGCGGATAAGGCGGCAGGGCGTTGACGTGCCGCAGTCGGCAGCCTAGCTTAACAGATGGAAAAGGCGCCGGAATTTCGCTAGTCGACCAGCCCGGGCGATTCGCTTCGCGCCTCCGCCGCTCTTCCGCTTCGCCCGCCCGCGGGTCCGGCGGCGCGACGGGGGGTGGTGAATGCCGGCGCCGGTCGTTCCGGTGTGCCGGGCCTTTCCGGGTCCGGCAGCCAAGCCATATCCGGGTCCGGCCGCGTGCCGGAGCCGGAAGCAGGGAGCGGCCCCGGAGAAGGGGACGGAGATTCCGGCGTGCAGCCGGAGATTTCCGGCTTCGGTACCGATCCCGTCACGCCTGCGCCATCATTCCGCCTGCGGAGAATGGCGCAAAGGCGATTGTTGCCGGCAGTCAGGCTGCCGGCGTGCCTGGCATCCGTCAGTCTTGCGTCGAATGAGGGGGATCATGAGTGGACGTACGATAACCCGCGCGGATCTCTGCGAGGCCGTGTACCAGAAGGTCGGGCTTTCGCGGACGGAGTCGGCCGAGCTGGTGGAAATGGTCCTGCAGGAAATTTCCGACAGTCTGACCCGCGGCGAGTCCGTGAAGCTGTCCTCCTTCGGTTCCTTCGTCGTCCGCTCCAAGGGCGAACGGGTCGGCCGCAATCCCAAGACCGGTGAGGAAGTGCCGATCGCCCCGCGCCGGGTGATGGTGTTCAAGCCGTCGAACGTGCTCAAGCAGAAGATGAACGAGGAAGAGCCGGTCGCCGGCTGATCCCCGTGGGCTCCGGACGGGGCCCTTCTGGCGAGCACATGCGGATTTCCGCCTGGCCTTTCGGGGCGGGAGGGGAAATCCGGAGCTCTTCGGGGACATCCGGCGCGTCGCGCATCGGGTGTCCCTGCCCTGGTCTGCCGGGACGGTCATCGGGCGCCGGCAGGGCCGTCGCCGGTGGCCGGTCGGGTCAATCCGCGGGCAGCGCGCGCGGACGGTTTTGTTCCATCGGCGGCCGCCCGCCCGGCCCGCAGCCCGGACAGCAATCATGGACAAGGCACCGGACGCGTTCCGCACCATCAGCGAAGTTGCCGCCGATCTCGATCTGCCGCAGCATGTGCTGCGCTTCTGGGAGAGCAAGTTCCCCCAGGTGCGCCCGCTGAAGCGGGCCGGCGGGCGGCGCTATTATCGCCCCGATGATGTCGAGCTGCTGCGCGCCATCCAGCGTCTGCTCTACAAGGACGGCTACACGATCCGCGGCGTGCAGCGCATCCTGCGCGAGCAGGGCGTGCGCGGCATGATCGCGCTGGCCCTCGGGGACGAGGGCGCCGCCGCCCGGTTCCAGGGCGATGTGGACGACGACTACGACTATGATGATGGCGAGGACGCCGCGCCGGAGGAGGCTGCTCCGGCCCCGCGGGTGCTGAGCACCCGGCGCGATCCGGCCCGGGCGCGGACCGAGCCGGCGGCCGACACCGCCCCCTCCTCCCTCGCCCGCGAGAAGAAGGAGCGGATTCCGCGCGACGTGCGGGTGGATGAGGATTCCACCGGACGCTCCAGCGCCTTCCGCTTCCTGGAGCGCCTGCGCGGCGATCCGGCGCCGCGCCAGTCGGGCGAGGCCATCGGCAACAGCCGCCTCTCGCGCGAGGACATCCGCGCCCTTCAGGCGACGCTGTTCGAACTCCTCGAATGCAAGCGCCTGCTCGACCAGACCCGGTGACGGAACGAGGCCACAGCGATCCGGTATTGCGAATTTGCCATGGCCGCGCTATGGTAGCCTTGCGGTTGATAGGTCTACCGGTGTAGGCCGTTGAGGTTGCATCCTCACTCGGCCGCCTTTTATGTATCTGCTTTATCTGGATGATTCGGGCTCGGTCAAGAACCCGAACGAGACCCACCTATTCCTTGCGGGCCTCGCTGTTTTCGAGCGCCAGCCTTACTGGCTTTCCCAGCAACTCGACCAGATTGCAGCGCGCTTGTGGCCCGAAGATCCACATGCCCTGGAATTCCACAGCACCGAGATATTTTCGGGCAAGCGCCACTGGCGAGGGCTGGAAAAGTCTGTCCGTCTCGATGCTTTCAAGGAAGCTCTTGCTCTTCTTTCAGCGACGCACCGCATCAGCCTCTTCGGAGCAGCGATCCACAAGGCGTCAGTCTCGCCCGAGGATCCCCTCGAATATGCGTTCGAGCAGATCTGCAATCGTTTCGATCGTTATCTGGTGCGCCTGCACAGGAAAAACCGGGATACGCAGCGCGGGTTGATCGTTCTGGATGAATCCGCCTACGAAACGTCCCTGCAGGCTCTGGCCCGTGAATTTCGGCAGAACGGGCACCGGTGGGGACAGTTGCGGAATCTGATCGAGGTTCCGCTGTTCGTGAATTCGAAGGCAACCCGGATGATCCAGTTTGCCGACATGGTCGCCTATGCAAGGCGTCGCTATTATGTGAACGGCGACGCCACCTATTTCGACATCATTTCCGACCTGTTCGACCGGGAGGGTCGCGTCGTTCATGGCCTCGTGCACCGGGTTCCGACCGACGCCAACTGCAATTGTGCAGCCTGCCGTCAGCGTCGATCGTGATCCCCTGCCTCACGCCGCCGGATCGAGCATGACGCCCAGCCGGCCGGCGAGATCGGTCACATATTGCCAGGCCACCCGGCCCGAACGGGAGCCGCGGGTGGTGGCCCATTCCAGGGCATCCCGGCGCAGCTCGTCCTCGGCAACCGTCAGGCCGAAGCGTGCTGCATAACCGCGCACCATCGCCAGATACTCGTCCTGGCTGCACTTGTGGAAGCCCAGCCACAGGCCGAACCGGTCCGACAGCGACACCTTCTCCTCCACCGCCTCGCCGGGATTGATGGCGGTCGAGCGCTCGTTCTCCACCATGTCGCGCGGCAGCAGATGGCGCCGGTTGGACGTGGCGTAGAACACCACATTGTCCGGCCGCCCCTCGATGCCGCCATCCAGCACCGCCTTCAGGGACTTGTAGGAGGTGTCGCCGGCATCGAAGGACAGGTCGTCACAGAACACCACGAACCGGATCTCCGGCGCCGCCCGCATGTGGGCGAGAAGCGCCGGCAGGGTCTCGATGTCCTCGCGCTGGATTTCCACCAGCTTCAGCCGCGCCGCCGATCCCGCCTCGGCCGCCAACCGGTTGACCTCGGCATGGGCCGCCTTCACCAGCGACGACTTGCCCATGCCGCGGGCGCCCCACAGCAGCACATTGTTGGCCGGCAGGCCGGCGGCAAAGCGCCGGGTGTTCTCCAGCAGCAGCCCGCGCGCCTGATCGATGCCCTGCAGCAGCTCCATCGCCACCCGGTTGACCTTCGGCACCGGGGTCAGGCGCAGCGGCTCGGTCTGCCACAGGAAGGCGTCGGCGGCCGCGAAATCCGGCGCCGCGACCGCCGGCGGGACCGCGCGCGCGATGAGCCCGGTCAGCCGCTCAAGGGCGGCGGTCAGGAGGGCGAGTTCGGAAGGGGCGTCGGTCACGGTGTTCTCTCCGGCCTTGTCGGCGCCGGCGCGGCCGCGGGGCCGCGGGCGGACCATCCCCCTGCCCCGCCGGCCCGGCCGGCAGCTGTCGCGGCGGCCATCGCTCTGCGGCCGCCCGCCTGTCCCGGGCGCCCGGCGCCGGTGAAACGCCTTGTTCGGGATTGCCGCCCTAGACTGGCCCCGGCCGCGACGGTTGGCCGGGCCGCTCCCATAGCATGGCCCGGCCGGAAAGGCGACGTCGCCGCACCTGCCCGTTCCGCCGCTCCGGAGACCCGCCATGGCCGCGCCGCTTCCCCGCACCCTGCTCGTTCTGGGCGGCGCCCGCTCGGGCAAGAGCGCCTTTGCCGAGCGGCTGGTGCGCACCGGCGGCCGTCAGCCGGTCATCATCGCCACCGCCGAGGCCGGCGATGCCGAGATGGCCCACCGCATCGCCCGCCACCGGCGGGTGCGCGGACCCGGCTGGATCGTGCTGGAGGAAACCCTGAACCTGACCGGCGCGCTGGAAGCCGCCTGCCGCCCGGAGCGGGCCGTGCTCGTCGACTGTCTGACGCTCTGGCTGTCGAACCTGATGCTGGCCGGGCGCGATCCGGGCGTGGAAGGGGCGGCGCTTGCCGGCCTGCTGCCGCATCTGCCGGGCCCGGTGGTGTTCGTCTCCAACGAGATCGGGCTGGGGCTCGTGCCGGAGACCAGCCTCGGCCGGCGCTTTCGCGACGCCCAGGGGCAGCTCAACCAGACCATTGCCAATGTGACGGATCAGGTGGTGTTCGTGGCCGCCGGCCAGCCGCTGGTGATGAAGCCGGCCCCGGCCATCCGGCTCGCGCCCTGAGGGCGCGCCCGCTTTCCGGGACTCAGCGCGGCCCGGGCAGGGCCGACCAGGCCCGGGCGCCCCAGCGCCGTTCCAGATCGCCAAGAAACACCGCGCCGCCGATCTCCTGCACCAGCTTGCGCCGGATGACATGAGCAAGGCTCGCCTGATCGGCGGCCAGCACCACGAAGGAATCGGCACCGCCCGCCACGTCGCCGGCATAAGTGCGCATCAGCGCCGCACCGGTCATCTCCGACTGGCCCGGCCGGTTGATGGCGAGCGCGTTGATGGTCATGCCGCGGCGCACCGTCTCGTCGCGCACCACGCGGGAATCGCGGCCGCCGACATCGGGTCCGTCGCCGGCAATGTCGATCACCCGCCGGCGGCCGGCATAGGCGTTGCTGTCGATGAGAATGGCTGCCCGCTCGATGGCCGCCGACAGGGCCCCGTCGCCCATCGCCTGACGCGGCGCCTGGCGCAGGCGCGCGGCGAACCCGGCTGCCGATGCCGGCCCCTCGATCAGCGTCCAGTCGACGATGACGGGCTGGGAGCCGGGGCCGCCCCATTCCAGATAGAGCAGCGCGATGCGCCGGTTGAGGCCCGAGGCGATGGCCGCCTGCACCTCGGGGCTTTCAAGCGCGAGGGCATAGCTGGCGCGCTGGCGGCGCAGGGTGTCGTCGTCCAGGGACTGCGACCCTTCGGTGGCGAGCACCAGTTCCACATCCACGGGGGCAAGCGTCTGGGCTACGGCGGGCAGCAGGCCGGAGGACCCCGCCAGCACGACACCGGCCAGAGCGACCACACACAACCACCGGCGCAGCATCAGCACCTCCTCCAGGCGTCTCCGACACGAAAGGGCGGAAAATGATGGCCGGATCCTAGACCGGCAGGGCGCGGTTGCGGAACCGCGCGAAACGGGAACCCGACGCCGCTTCATACCAAGATCCTTGAAAAGGACTCTCCGGCAATCTGAGGCCGATTTCCCATCCCTTTGGAGCATATGGGAAATCCGCTGTTCTTCAGGCGCGTGGGTGCGGTCGGCACCTGCGGGCCCGGTATCAGGCCAGCGGCTCCAGAAGGCGCTGATAATCGCCGGCGGCGCGGTCCACGATGATGTCGCGCCCCATCAGCGGCCGCGACAATGTCAGCCCCTCCAGAGTGCGGGCGCGCGACAGGCCGACATAGGTCTGGCCGGGCGCGAAGGCGCCACGGCCGAGATCCAGATGCACCCGGTCCAGCGTCATGCCCTGGGCCTTGTGGATGGTGAGCGCCCAGGCGAGGCGCAGCGGGAACTGGGCGAAGCGGCCCACCAGCTCCTCGCGGATCTTGCCGGTCTTGGGATCGGAGGAATAGCGCACGCTGTCCCAGGTCTCGGGCTTCAGCTCGTGCTCCAGACCGCGAATCTCCACGAACACCGAGCCGCCGGCAATGCGGGTGACGGTGGCGAGCGTGCCATTGACCCAGCGCCGGGCGGGATCATTGCGGAGAATCACCACCTTGGCCCCGACCTTGAGGCGCAGCACCGGATCCGCCGGCATGGCGCTTTCCTCGAAGCGCCCCTCGATTTCGGCCTTCAGGGTGTGCTCCCGCCCGGGCAGCGCCTCGAGCGCCGCCTCGTTGACGGAAAAAGCCGTCTGGTTGGTGGAGGTGAGGACGACGGTCTCCGCCCGGTCGGGCCGCGCCTCCAGCGGCTGCACGCGGCTGGCGAGCACGGCAAAGTCATCGGGCGTCGGCCGGCCGAGGCGCATCCGCGTCAGAAGATCGACAAAGGTCTGGTCGTTCTGGCGAAACACCTGGGAGAGCTCCAGCACCTGGAAGGCCCCCTCCTCGCGCACCACCGGCGCGTGGAAGAAATGCACGCCGCCATAGCGGTCGTGGAGGATCTGGGCTTCCTGCCCGCGTACCACCGGGGGAAGCTGCCAGGGATCGCCGAACACGGCCAGCGTCGCCCCGCCAAAGGGCTTGTCGAGAAAGCCGCGGCCGACGCGCAGCGCCCGGTCGATGGCGTCCATCAGGTCGACGCGCACCATGGACACCTCGTCGATGACGAGGATGTCGAGCTTGGCGATGACGCCCTGATTGCGGCTGGCCTTCATGGCAGCCGGCTCGATGAGGCGGGGCGGAAAGCCGAAGAAGGAATGGATGGTCTGGCCGCGCACGCCGACGGCGGCCATGCCGGTGGGTGCCAGCACCACGACGGAGCCCCGATTCTCGTCGCGCAGGCGCTTCAGCAGCGTCGACTTGCCCGTGCCCGCCCGGCCGGTGACGAAGAGATTGCCCTGCCCCCGCCCGACATGATCGAGGGCGGCAGAGAATTCGGGCGTGAGCGTCTGGGGCTTGCGCACGGGCGGGACACCTCGCGGAAAAAGGCCGGATGATCGGCCGCGTTCCTTTTGGCCCATTTCGGCGCCGGGGCCAACCATTTCGTTCCCGTTTCGATCGCAAAGGACAACGGCCGCGCTCCGTTCCCGAAGCGCGGCCGTCAATTTTTCATCCGGACAGGATGCCGGATCAGGCGGCGCCGGCGCGCACGGCGCGCTTGCGGTCATTGGGATCCAGCACGGCCTTGCGCAGGCGGATCGACAGCGGAGTGACTTCCACCAGCTCGTCGTCCTGAATGTAGGCGAGCGCCTTTTCCAGTGTCATCTTGATCGGCGGGGTCAGCGTCAGCGCCTCGTCCTTGGAGGTCGAGCGCACGTTGGACAGCTTCTTCGCCTTCATCACGTTCACTTCCAGGTCATTGCCCCGGGAGTGCTCGCCGATGATCATGCCCTCATAGACCTTCCAGCCCGGCTCGATCATCATCGGGCCGCGAT
>JBBSSF010000093.1:0-9614 GCA_038242345.1 Hyphomicrobiales bacterium | reverse complement strand
CTTGCGCAGCCCGGAAGTGCCGGGACGCTGACCGGGAAACGGTCTGGTAGCGACGGTGAGGATCATGGACGCGACCTGATGGATCGGAGAAGGGCCCGGAAGCGGGCCCGGAAAGGAGAGGGGCGGGCGGAGCCGCCGGGCTCCGCCGCAGGCAAGACAGCCGGGGAGGCGGTCAGGCGCCGCGGGCCGCCACCACCTCCCGGTAGAGCGCGGCATAATGGCGGGCGGGGCCGGCCCAGCTGACATCGGCAGCCATGCCGTTGCGCTGGATGCGCTTCCACACGTCAGGCATGCGGAAGGCGGCCAGGGTGCGCTGGACGGCCCCGATCAGCGGATCGCGCGCCACCTGGCCGAACAGGATGCCCGTGCCGACGCCGGCGGCGATCGCCATCTCGTTGGCGTCGATGATGGTGTCGGCGAGGCCGCCCACCCGGGCGGCGACGGGCACCGCGCCATAGCGCAGGGCACAGAGCTGGGTCAGGCCGCACGGCTCGAAGCGCGACGGCACGAGCAGGGCGTCCGAACCCGCCTGGAGCTGGTGGGCCAGGTCCTCGTCATAGCCGATGACGACGCCGACCCGGCCCGCGAAGGCGCCGGAGGCCCAGCGGAAGCCGTCTTCCAGGCTGCGGTCGCCGGCGCCGAGCACGGCCACCTGGGCCCCGAGGCGGACGATGTCGCCGATGGCGTCCAGCACCACGTCCATGCCCTTCTGCCAGGTGAGCCGGCTGATGATGCCGAACACCGGAGCATGCTGGTCATGATCGAGGCCGAGACGGTCGCGGAGCGCCTTGCGATTGTGGATGCGGGGCGGCATGCGGCGACGGTCGAAGGGCTTTTCAAGGGCGGGATCGCGGCCCGGATCCCAGACATCGGTGTCGATGCCGTTGAGGATGCCCGAAAGCACGTCCGAGCGGGCGCGGAACAGGCCTTCCAGACCCATGCCGGCCGCCCCCGAGCGGATTTCCTGGGCATAGGTCGGCGACACGGTGGTGATCCGGTCGGCCAGCGACAGGCCGGCCTTCAGGAAGCCGATCATGCCATAATATTCGACGCCGTGGATCGAGTAGGCATGTCCGGGCAGGCCGAGGGCCGGGAAGATGTCCGACGGGAACTGGCCCTGGAAGGCCAGATTGTGCACCGTCATCACGGTGGCCGGCCGGGGCATGTCGGCAAAGTGCAGATAGGCCGGGGTCAGGCCGGCATGCCAGTCGTGGCTGTGCACCACATCCGGCTGGAAATCCGGCACCAGCCCATGGCCGATGGCCGCGCCCACCCGGGCGAGCGCGGCAAAGCGCAGGGGGTTGTCGTCATAGGGCCGCCCGTCGGGACCCTGATAGGGGTTGCCCGGCCGGTTGAAATAATGCGGCGCATCGAGAACGAACAGATCCAGATGCCCGGCGCGGCCGGCGATCAGCCGGGCCGGGCCTCCCGCCAGCGCCCCGACATCAGCCACGACCTCGGTATCCGTGAGTGCCGAGAGCACCCCGGGATAGCCGGGCACGAGGGTCACCATGCGGATCCGTTCCTCCTTCAGCGCCGGGGGCAGGGCCCCCGTCACATCCGCGAGACCGCCGGTCTTGACCAGCGGGAACAGCTCCGAGGCGACGGAAAGGACGCTGAGGGATGGCATGTCAGTTCGCCTCCAGTCGGTCGATCATCGGCTGGGTGATGAGCACGACGCCCTCGGCCGTGCGCCGGAAGCGCTTGGCATCGAGATCCGGATCTTCGCCGACGACGAGGCCGGGCGGGATCTTCACGCCGGAATCCACCACCACCTTGTTCAGCCGCACATGCCGGCCGATCTCCACCCGCGGCAGGATCACCGAATAGTCGAGCTGGGTGTAGGAGTGGATGTGCACCTGGTTGGACAGCAGCGTGCGCCGGATCTTGGCTCCCGAGACGATGCAGCCATTGGAGACCAGCGACGATGTCGCGCCGCCGCGCCGGCCGTCCTCGTCATGGACGAACTTGGCCGGCGGCGAGATCTCGGCATAGGTCCAGATCGGCCACTCATGGTCATAGATGTCGAAGGCCGGAACCACGTCGGTGAGGTCGACATGGGCGGCCCAGTAGGCGTCGATGGTGCCGACGTCGCGCCAGTAGGCTTCCGACTCGGCGCGCGACCGCACGCAGCTTTCCTCGAAGCGGTGGGCCTGGGCCTTGCCCGTCTTCACCAGCGCCGGAATGATGTCCTTGCCGAAATCATGGCTGGACTCCGGGTCGTCGGCATCCTCGCGCAGCAGATCGAACAGGAAGCGGCGGTGGAAGACATAGATGCCCATGGAGGCCAGTGACAGCCCCGGCTGTCCCGGAATCTCCGGCGGGTTCTTGGGCTTTTCCAGGAAGGAGACGATGCGGTCGGTCGCATCGACCCCCATGACGCCGAAGGCGTGGGCCTCCTTCACCGGCACCTCAAGACAGGCAACCGTCACATCCGCACCCGTTTCCACGTGCTGGATGAGCATCTTCTCGTAGTCCATCTTGTAGATGTGATCGCCTGCGAGAATGATGATATATTCGCTGTCGTAGTCCTGGATGATGTCGACGTTCTGGTACACCGCATCGGCGGTGCCGACATACCACTTGTCCTCGGACACGCGCTGGCTGGCTGGCAGGATATCGAAGACTTCGTTACGCTCGGGACGCAGGAAGTTCCAGCCACGGTTGAGGTGGCGGATGAGGCTGTGGGCCTTGTACTGCGTGGCCACGGCCATGCGGCGCACACCGGAATTCAGCGCGTTGGACAGCGCGAAATCGATGATGCGGGCACTGCCACCGAAATAGACGGCGGGCTTGGCGCGTCGGTCGGTGAGTTCCAGAAGCCGGCTTCCGCGTCCTCCGGCAAGCACGAATGCCATGGCCTGACGCGCGAGCGGAGCCGACATGCGGGCGTCCTTCATGCGCATTACCCCCTGAAGTTCTTGGCCTCGGCCGGGCGGTTCGCGCCGCCCTTCAGATTAAGAGCACCTTGGAATCATCGGGTCGGCGGAACCGGCCCGATCGCGATCGAACACCATCCCGACAGGCATGTCCTTGCGGATGTTCAAGCCCCTGTCCGGATCAGGCAGCGACCCATGCGCGCACGGGCGCCGTCGGCGGGGAACCGACCTCAGGGCGTGTGGACGAACCACAGGGTGGCGAGCGGCGGGATGGTGATCTCGGCCGTCGCCGGCCAGTCGCGCCAGCTGTCCGGCGTGGCGGTCACGCCGCCGAGATTGCCGATATCGGAGCCCTGATAGAGCCCGGCATCGGTGTTCAGCACTTCGCGCCAGGTGCCGGCCGCCGGCATGCCCAGCCGGTAGAATGGCCGCGGCACCGGGGTGAAGTTCGTCACCGAGACCAGCGCCGGCCCGGACTTCGGGAAGCGCGCCCAGGCGAACACCGACTGGTCGGCATCATCCACCTGGATCCAGCGGAAGCCGGCGCCCTCGCAGTCGAGCTCGTGCAGCGCCGCCGTCTCCTGCATCAGCCGGTTCATGTCGCCGACGAGATGCTGCACGCCGGCGTGCCAGTCGATCCCGAGCAGGCCCCAGTCCAGCCCGGTGCGGAAGTTCCATTCCCGCCCTTGCGCGAATTCCTGCCCCATGAACAGGAGTTTCTTGCCGGGATGGGCCCACATGTAGGCGAGATAGGCCCGGAGCGTCGCGAATTTCTGCCAGCCATCGCCGGGCATCTTGCCGAGCAGCGAGCCCTTGCCGTGCACCACCTCGTCATGGGA
Organism: Hyphomicrobiales bacterium; assembly: GCA_038242345.1. Lineage (GTDB taxonomy): Bacteria > Pseudomonadota > Alphaproteobacteria > Rhizobiales > Segnochrobactraceae > JBBSSF01. The sequence continues at coordinate 5,896 of JBBSSF010000093.1, read as the reverse complement.
GAGCGGCAGCACGAAATTCTCGGCGAAGGCATACATCAGGCCGAAGGTCATCTCGGTATGATGGAAGCGCCGGTGGACCGCTTCGCGCTTCACATAGGCCAGGGTGTCGTTCATCCACCCCATGTTCCACTTGAAGCCGAAGCCGAGGCCGCCGAGATAGACCGGCCGCGACACCGCCGGCCAGGAGGTGGACTCCTCGGCGATGGTGACGACCCCGGGGAAGTGTCCGTACACGGTCTCGTTGAGCTGGCGCAGGAAGGCGACGGCGTCCAGATTCTCCCGTCCGCCGAACTTGTTCGGCAGCCACTCGCCCTCCTTGCGGGAGTAGTCGAGATAGAGCATGGACGCGACCGCATCCACGCGCAGGCCGTCGATATGGTAGCGCTCCAGCCAGAACAGGGCGTTGGCGATCAGGATGTTGGACACTTCGGTGCGGCCGAAGTTGAAGATCGCCGTGTTCCAGTCCGGATGATAGCCGAGGCGCGGGTCCTCGTGCTCGTAGAGGGCGGTGCCGTCGAAGCGGGCGAGGCCGTGCGGGTCGGTGGGGAAATGGGCGGGCACCCAGTCGAGGATGACGCCGATGCCGGCCTCGTGGCAGCGGTTCACGAAGCGGGCGAAGCCGTCCGGGCTGCCGAAGCGGCTGGTGGGCGCGAACAGGCCCACCGGCTGATAGCCCCAGGAATCATCAAGGGGATGTTCGGAGACCGGCAGCAGCTCGATATGGGTGAAGCCGAGACCGGCCACATAGGGCACGAGCTCGTCGGCAAGCTGGTCATAGGTCAGATATTCGTTGGCCCAGCCGCGCCGCCACGAGCCCAGATGCACCTCGTAGGTGGTCATCGGCCTGGCGCGCGGGTCGCCCTTGGCGCGGGCCTCCATCCAGGCATCGTCGGTCCACTCGAAATTCGAGATGTCGCGCACCACCGAGGCGGTGGCCGGACGGACCTCGGAGCCGAAGCCGAACGGATCGGCCTTCAGCGGCAGCAGCTCGCCGTGGGCGCCGATGATCTCGTACTTGTAGGGCGTGCCGTCGCCGACATAGGGGATGAAGATTTCCCACACGCCGGTGTTGTAGCGCCGGCGCATGACATGGCGCCGGCCGTCCCAGTCGTTGAAGAGACCCACCACCGAGACGCGCTGGGCGTTGGGGGCCCACACCGCGAAATGGGTGCCCCACTGGCCCTCATGGGTCATGACGTGGGCGCCGAGCTTGTCATAAAGCCGCTCGTGGCGACCCTCTGACAGGAGCCAGTCGTCGGTGGGCCCCAGCACGGGGCCGAAGCCGTAGGGGTCTTCCCGCTCCCAGCTGCCGCCGGAATTGCGGGCGCGCAACCAGTAGCGGATTCGTCCCGGGCCCCCCGCCAGCACCCCCTCGAACACGCCGTCGGGATGCCGGCGGTCGAGGAAGCCAAGGGACGTTCCGTCGGCGCCGATCACCTCCAGGATGTCGGCACCGGGAACGAAGGCCCGGAAGAGGATCCGGCCGGGCTCGATCTCATGCTGACCGAGCACGGCAAACGGATCGGCGTGGCGCCCCGCGGCGATCGCTTCGATCTCCGCATCGGGGAGCCGGTAGTCGAGGGCAGTCACGGAAGAAGCCACGATCACTCCACAGGAGATGCGTTCCAGATCTCGGACGCATATTCCTTAATCGTCCGGTCCGACGAGAACCAGCCCACATTTGCGGTGTTCAGCACCGCCTTGGTCCACCAGGCATCCTGATCGCGCCACAGGTCGTCCACCTTGCGCTGGGTGGCAAAGTAGTCGTCGAAGTCCGAGGCCACGAGGAAGTAGTCGTTGTGCCGGATCGCGTTCACCAGGTCCGTGTAGCGCCCGCGATCATCGGGCGAGAACACGCCGCCGCCCACAGCTTCCAGAACTTCCGCGAGTGCGGGAGACTTCGCGATGGTTGCGGTCTGGTCATAGTTGCCGATGGCCCGACGCTCCTCCACTTCGGCCGCGGTGAGGCCGAAGATGAAGATGTTATCCGGCCCGACGTGCTCGCGAATCTCCACATTGGCGCCATCGAGGGTGCCGATGGTCAGCGCGCCGTTCAGGGCAAACTTCATGTTGCCGGTACCGGACGCCTCCATGCCGGCGGTGGAGATCTGCTCCGACAGGTCGGCGGCCGGCATGATCGCCTCCGCCAGGCTGACATTGTAGTTCGGCAGGAAGGTCACCTTCAGCCGGCCGCGCATGGTCGGGTCGTTGTTGACCACCCGGGCGACGTCGACGGCCAGCTTGATGATGCGCTTGGCCATGTGATAGCTCGCCGCCGCCTTGCCGGCGAAGATCTTCACCCGCGGTTGCCAGTCCTTCGTCGGCTGCGACCGGATCGCGTCATAGAGCGCGATGGTCTCCAGCACGTTGAGAAGCTGACGCTTGTACTCGTGGATGCGCTTCACCTGGATGTCGAACAGCGCATCGGGATCCACGGTGACGGCGGTGCGCTCGAAGATGACGCGGGCGAGGTTCTCCTTGCGCTTGCGGCGGATGGCCTTGAACTTGTCCTTGAAGGCCGTGTCCTCGGCAAGGGCCGCGAGCTTGGGGAACTGCTCGTAGTCGTCGAGAATCTTCGGGCCGACCGCGTCCACCAGCAGCTTCGTCAACTCCGGATTGGCCTGATAGAGCCAGCGCCGGAAGGTGATGCCGTTGGTCTTGTTGGTGATGCGGTCCGGGAAGACGGAGTGGAAGTCGCGGAACACGGTGATCTTCATCAGGTCCGTGTGCAGGGCCGCGACGCCGTTCACCTTGTGGGAGCCGAGGAAGGCGAGGTTGCCCATGCGCACGCGCCGGGTGCCGTCCTCGCCGATCAGCGACAGCGAGGAGAGGAGGGCGTCATCGGCGCCGCTCTCGCGCAGCCGGTCGAGGTGCAGGCTGTTCAGCAGATAGATGATCTGCATGTGGCGCGGCAGCATCCGCTCCATCAGCGACACCGGCCACGTCTCCAGAGCCTCGGGCAGGAGAGTGTGGTTGGTGTAGGAGAGGGTGCGGGTGGTGATGTCCCACGCCTCGGCCCAGGGCAGCTCGTAGATGTCGAGGAGCTGGCGCATCAGCTCGGCGACGGCAATCGCCGGATGGGTGTCGTTGATCTGGATCGCCACATGATCGGGAAGCGACTGCACCAGCAGCTTCGAGTTCATGATGTGGCGGCGCAGGATGTCGGAGATCGAGGAGGCGGTGAAGAAATATTCCTGCCTCAGGCGCAGCTCCTGGCCGGCCGGGCTGGAGTCCGACGGATAGAGCACCTTGGAGATGGCCTCCGCCCGCACGCGGCCGGCAAGCGCCCCCAGATGGTCGCCGCGGTTGAAGTCCTCCAGCGAGATCGGGTCGACCGAGGAGGCCTGCCACAGGCGCAGCGTGTTGATGTGCTTGCCGCGCCAGCCGACCATCGGGGTGTCGTAGCCGATGGCCTTGACCACCTCGTCGGGCACCCACACGCGCTTGCCGAGATCGGTCGCGCCGGGAGGCGCCGTCACCCGGCCGCCGAAGCCGATGCGGTACTGCACTTCCGGCCGGCGGAATTCCCACGGGCAGCCATCGACCAGCCAGTCTTCCGGCAGCTCCTTCTGCCAGCCATCGGGCAGCATCTGGCGGAACAGGCCGTTCTCGTAGCGAATGCCGTAGCCGTGGGCCGGGATGCCGAGGGAGGCGAGGCTCTCCATGAAGCAGGCGGCCAGACGGCCGAGGCCGCCATTGCCGAGCGCCGCGTCGGGCTCTTCCTCGCGCAGGGTGTTGAGGTCGATGCCGAAGGCCTTCAGCGCCTCGGTGATGGGCTCCACCTGGTTGAGGTTGGAGATCGAATCCATCAGCAGCCGGCCGATCAGGAATTCCAGCGAGAGATAGTAGACCCGCTTCTTGCCCTGCTCGTAGGTGCGCCGGGTGGATTCCATCCACCGGTCAATGATCCGGTCGCGCACGGCGAGCGCGGTGGCCATGAACCAGTCGCGCTCGTTGGCATGATCGGGGTCCTTGCCGACCTCGTAGCAGAGCTTGGAGACGATCCGGGACCGCCACTGCTCCTGCTCCATGATCGACGAGGCCGACGGACGGGCCTTCTGCTCCGGAGTGCTGCTGTCGGATTTGGGCACCGGTATCACCTCGCCACTGCTGGAGACGAACGGACGTGAAAGGTTCCGCGGTTCTGCCGACCCCCTGACCGGCAGGGCGGGCGCCTTTCGCGCGAGAGATGGAAGGACGCCCGGGAAAGGGCCAGCCGGAGGGTCGGGCGCGACGGTGGATCGCCCGCCCGACAGCACCCCCGTGCCCGGCCTGGTCCGCGATCCCGATGGCGATCCGCAAGGCCCGCCATGCCGGCCACCTGCGGACTGCGCTTCCCGTCGTCCGCTCCCCGATGCGAACGCTCCCCATTCGTCACGCCAAGTTGACCTGAGCTCCGTGTCGATCGCAAGTCACCTGGTCTGGCGCGTCGGGCCAGATGCATATTCCTTGCCGCTTTGCCGGATTGGCCGAAGGCCCCGGAGAAGCCGGCGGGAGCCCCGTCCGGCTGACGCAATTTGGGGCGTCCTGTCGCGGAGGATGCCTGAACAAAATGCAGTGTGCAGCGCAATATAACCGGCCTTTCCGTCAGATGACGGGGAGCAGCCGGCGCACGATGACGGCCGAATGGGCCGCGACATCGGTGACAAAGGCGCGGAAATCGATTCGCGACTCGCGGCCGGCCAGATCCGACAGCGCCCGCACCACCAGCCAGGGCCGGCCGAAGGCCGCGCACACCTGGGCCATGGCCGCGCCTTCCATTTCCACGGCAAGGCCGCCGATGTCGGCGGCCAGCCGGGTGCGGGTATCCTCGCAGTGGATGTAGCTGTCGCCGGTGAGCACCCGGCCGAACCCGATGCGCGGTGGCCGGTCGGATCCCCCCGCCGCCGCCGACAGGGGCGGCAGTGTCAGACCGTCGAGGGCGGCCTCGGCCCGGGCCTTCAGCGCCGGGGCGAGGCTGTAGCCGAAGGCCTCCACCGGGTTGAAGAAGGGGATGTGACCGGGATGATAGGGGGTGAGGGTGCCGTGCTCGATCCAGCCGGCATCGTGCTGCACCAGATGGTCGGCGATCACCACGTCGCCGATGGCGAGGTCCGGATCGAGCCCGCCGGCCACCCCGGAGAAGATCAGGGCCGAGGCGCCGAGCCGGTCGATGAGGAGGGTGGTGGCCAGCGCGGTGTTCACCTTGCCGATGCCGGCGCCGGCGATCAGCACCGGCACGCCGTCGAGGTGGCCGCGCCAGGCGGTCAGCGGTCCGGCGGTCACCTCCTCGGCCCCGTCGAGGGCGTCGCGGAGGTGGCCGAGTTCCTGCGGAATGGCGGTGAGCACGGCGACGGTCATCGGACGCTCCTTCGAGGACGGGGCAGGGACGGCGAATGCCGGAGATCCCTGAAGAAGAATCTCCGGCATTCCGGGGCGGTTTTCGCATGTCCCTGGAGCATATGAGAAATCCGCTGTCCCTCAGGCGCGTGGGTGCGGTTGGCACGGACCTGCGCCTGGGTATCACACCGCAAAGGAGGTGCCGCAACCGCAGCTCGCCGTCGCGTTGGGATTGGTGATGCGGAAGGACTGGCCCATCAGATCCGACACGAAGTCGATTTCCGCCCCTTCCAGGAAGGGCAGGGAGACGGGGTCGATGAGCACGGTCGCGCCGTCGCGCTCCAGCACGAGATCGTCATCGGCGCGCGCGGTGACGAGATCATACTTGTACTGGAAGCCGGAACAGCCGCCGCCCTCCACGGAGAGACGGAGCATGGTGCCCGGCGCTTCCCTGGCCACGATGCGGACGATGCGCTTGGCGGCACTCGCGGTGAGCGAGACGGGGACGGAGACCGGAATGGATTCAAGGGCCATGACGGATGCCTGTCGGTATGAAAATTGGTCGCAGGAGCGGGTG
>JBBSSF010000092.1:0-9698 GCA_038242345.1 Hyphomicrobiales bacterium | reverse complement strand
GGAGAGATATCTTTCCTTCAGGTGGAGCCAGACGCGCTCGACCGGGTTCAGCTCCGGTGAATAGGGCGGCAGATGCACGAGGCTGATGTTCGCCGGCACCTTCAGCCGCCCGGTGACGTGCCATCCCGCCTTGTCCATCACCAGGACGGCGTGGACATTCGGTGCGAGCCAGGCCGAGAAGGTCTCGAGAAAGAGGCTCATCATGGCCGTATCGGCGCGCGGCAGCACGAGACCGAAGGCGTCGTCGGACCCGGCGCGGACGGCGCCGTAGATGTAGACCGACTTGAAGCGCCTGTCGGTCGGGGCGACCGGGCGCTGGCCCTTCTGGTACCAGACGTGGGTGTTGCGCCCCTTCTGACCGACCCGGGCCTCGTCCTCGAACCAGAGCTGGACGTCGGCATGTGGGTGACGACGGACGATCTGCGTCACCGTTCGCGCCAGCCCCCTTTTTGAAAGGCCCGCTGCGCCGCCGGATCGCTCTGGGGATGACGGGGGCGGGCCTTCTGGTGCGACAGGTCGAGCCCCTTCGTCAGGCGAAGCATGCCGGCTTCCGTGTACTCTACCCCGAACCGCTCCTTGCAGATGCGGCAGACGTCGGCGACCCGCCAGGCCGAGACGCCGTCCGTCTCGGGATCGGGACCGCGCAGGATCATCGCCTTCAGGACAGCCTGTTCGACGCCGCCGAGCCGGGGCCGCCGGCCCGACCGGGGCCGGTCGGAAAGCCCGGCGATGCCCAGGGCGTTGAAGCGGTGAACCCAGTCCCGCAGCGTCTGCCGGTCCATGCCGGCGGCCTCGGCTGCCGCCTGCCGGCTCATGCCGGACAGGGCGTTGGCGATCGCCAGAAGCCGTGCCGCCACCCGTCCGTCGGCTTCAAGACGGGCCTGCCGCCGAAGCTCCTCGACTTCGATGTCTGTTCTGATCGTCAACCCGTTCCGCATGCTCTGGCCCTCCCCGGAGGGACAGAGAATCCGCTTCGCGGCCTCGTGGGAATCCCCCACGAGTCAGAAATTCGGCAGACTGGTATAACTCCCTGAAAAGGGCGCAGATTCAATCCGCCTCGTCCAGAAGACCAATGCATGCGCAGGCTGCATCGCGCGTCCATGTCGCGCCTCTGTCCAGAGAGCCGGGGACGTCCGTGCTTTCCTGACGCCGTCGCCTTGCGGCCGACCGTGGTTGGCTTAGTGTCGGCCGGCGCCGGCGGGGCCCTGGCCCGCGCCGGCAGGGTTGGGCAGACGGCCCGGCCGGGGCCATCCGGGCGCCGGCGGGGTGGAGGGGATGCTGATGAACGCCGTCGAGATCGAACAAGCCGTCTCCCTTCTGGCGGAAGCCCCGTTCGAGGCGGCGGAATTCCCGTTCGCCTTTCTGGAGGCCTTCGGCAACAAGCCGACCACCCTCAAGCGGCTGCGCAAGGGCGATTCCAACCGCTCCGATGTCGGCGGCGTGCTGCAGACCAACAACATCCACATCGCCGTCGCCGCCCCCGGCGCGGTGTCGGAGACCCTGACCCGCCTGCGCGAGAGCCCGGCGACCACCCGGGCCAAGGCGAAATTCATCCTCGCCACCGATGGCGAGAGCTTCGAGGCCGAGGACCTGACCTCAGGCGAAACGGTCGCCTGTGCCTACGCGGATTTCCCCAACCATTTCGGCTTCTTCCTGCCGCTGGCGGGCATCACCACCGTCAAGCAGATCCGCGAGAGCGCCTTCGACATCCGCGCCACCAGCCGGCTGAACCGGCTTTATGTGCAGCTGCTGAAGGACAATCCCGAGTGGAGCAACGCCGAGCGCCGCCCGGACATGAACCATTTCATGGCCCGGCTGATCTTCTGCTTCTTTGCAGAGGACACCGACATCTTCAACGGCACCGGGCTGTTCACCGGCACCGTAGACCAGATGAGCGAGCGGGATTCCTCCAACACCGGTTGGGTGATTTCCGAAATCTTTCGCGCCATGAACACCCGGACCAGCGCGCGGGCCGAAGCGAAGCTGCCGCGCTGGGCGGATGGCTTTCCCTATGTGAATGGCGGGCTGTTTTCCGGCAGCACCGAAGTGCCGCGCTTCAGCAAGATTGCCCGCACCTATCTGCTGCATATTGGCGGGCTGGACTGGAAGCAGATCAACCCGGACATCTTCGGCTCCATGATCCAGGCGGTGGCCGATGACGAGGAGCGCGGCGCGCTGGGCATGCACTATACCAGCGTGCCCAACATCCTGAAGGTTCTGAACCCGCTTTTTCTGGATGATCTGCGCGAGAAGCTGGCGGAGGCCGGCGACAACCCGCGCACCCTGCTCAATCTGAGGAAGCGGCTGGCCCATATCCGGGTGTTCGACCCCGCCTGCGGCTCCGGCAACTTTCTGGTGATCGCCTACAAGGAGATGCGCGCCATCGAGGCGGAGATCAACCGCCGCCGGCGCGAGGCCGACCGCAGGAGCGACATCCCGCTCACCAATTTCCGCGGCATCGAGATCCGGGATTTCCCGGCCGAAATCGCCCGCCTCGCCCTCATCATCGCGGAATATCAGTGCGATGTGCTCTATCGCGGCCAGAAGGAGGCGCTGGCGGACTTCCTGCCGCTGAACGCCGAAAACTGGATCGTGCGCGGCAACGCCCTGCGGCTGGACTGGCTGTCCATCTGCCCCCCCACCGGCACCGGCGTGAAGCACCGCTCCGATGATCTGTTCGCCACCCCGCTGGATCAGGCCGAAATCGACTTCGAGAACGAGGGTGGCGAGACTTATATTTGCGGGAATCCGCCTTATCTGGGCAGCAAGTGGCAATCGGCGGAGCAAAAAGCCGAGCTTGGTGCGCTCTTTGAGGGACGGTCAAAAAACTGGAAGTCGCTCGATTATGTCGCCGGCTGGTTCATGAAAGCCGCCGATTATGGAATGCATACCCGTTCCGCCGCGGCGCTTGTGTCCACCAACTCGATCTGCCAAGGGCAGCAAGTTCCAATTCTCTGGCCGCTGATCTATCGCTCGGGCCATGAGATTGCGTTCGCCCATACCAGTTTCAAATGGGCCAATCTTGCCAGCCATAATGCCGGAGTGACGGTCGTCATTGTCGGCATCTCCAACCATGCGGAAAAGATCCGGCGCCTGTTCTCCATTGGCGAAGACGGAGCGACTGTCCAGCGTGAGGCAGAGAACATCAACGCTTATCTGGTGGCAGCCCCGAATATCGAGGTGGAGGCAGTCAGCCGCCCCGTCGGCGAGCTTGCGACCATGCAGTTCGGCAACCATCCCTATTATGGTGGCGCGCTGATTTTCCCGTTATCTGATGCCAAGCGGATGCGGGAGGCCGATCCCCGGACTGCCCGGTTCATTCGTCCCCTCTATGGCTCGCAGGAGTTCATTTCCGCGACCCCGCGGGCCTGCCTGTGGATCCATGACAACGACGCGGCAGAGGCCGGCGCTATTCCACCGATTGCCGAGCGAATGGAGACCGTGGCGGCCACCCGCCGTGCGGCGAAGCAGGACAAGGCTGCGCAAAAGCTAGCGGAAACGCCGTATCGCTTCCGGGATCAGGACTCAGCAAAACGTCATGTTCTGGTCGTTCCTCGGGTAAGCTCGGAGAATAGGTCCTTTCTACCGGTCGGTCTACTGGCAGCGGATGCTGTCATTCATGACCGGGCCTGCGTCCTCTACGATGCCCCCCTCTGGAATATGGCGCTGATTGCCTCGCGTCTTCACTGGGTCTGGATCGCGACGGTGTGCGTGCGGCTGCGCACGGATTTTTCCTACTCCAACACCCTCGGCTGGAACACCTTCCCCGTGCCGCCGCTGACGGAGAAGAACAAGGCCGACCTGACGCGCTGCGCCGAGGAGATCCTGCTGGCGCGCGAGCATTATTTCCCGGCCACCATTGCCGACATGTATGATCCCGAGCGCATGGACCGCGAATTCCCGCTGGTGCGCGCCGCCCATGAGCGCAACGACGAGGTGCTGGAACGCATCTATATCGGCCGCCGCTTCCGCAACGACACCGAGCGGCTGGAAAAGCTGTTCGCCCTCTACACCGAAATGACCGCCGCCCTGCCCAAGGACAAGCCGGGGAAGAAACCGGCCCGGAGGAAGGCGACATGAGCCCCGTGCTGCCGGCAGCCGAAAGCCTGACGGTCGAGTTCAAGAGCGATCGCAAGCGTCTCTCCGATGACGAGCTGGTGCAGGCGCTCACCTGTCTCGCCAACACGAAAGGCGGCGAACTCTGGCTCGGGGTGGAGGACAACGGCGCCCCCACCGGCCTGCACACCGCCCATCAGGATCTTGCCGGCCTGCCGGGCCTGATCGCGGCGCGGACCTCGCCTGCTCTGGCGGTGACCGTCGAGGCGGTGGAGATTGACGGCGTGCGGGTGGCGCGCCTCACCGTGCCCCGGGCGGCCGGGGATGTGGCGACGACGGCGGGGGTCTATTTGCGCCGCCGCCTCAAGCAGGATGGCACGCCGGAGTGCACGCCGATCCTGCCCCATGAGCGCGGCAGCCGGCCCGGCCCGCTCGGGCTGGCCGATGCCTCGGCACAGCCGGTCGCCGGCGCCACGCTGGCGGATTTCGATCCGCTGGAGCGCGAGCGTCTGCGCCAGGCCATCCAGACTTATGGCGGGAGCGACCGCATCCTGCTGGAACTGGACGACGAGGCGCTGGACGGCGCGCTCGGCCTCACCGTGCGCGATGCCACCGGCGTGCGGGTTCCGACCCTTGCCGGGCTTCTCCTCATCGGCCGCGAAAGCGCGCTGCGGCAGCTTGTGCCCACTCACGAGCTGGCCTTCCAGGTGATGGAGCGAGAGATGAACCGGATCAACGAGTTCCGGCGCTTCCCGCTGCTGAAGGCGCTGGAGTGGCTGGAAACGAACTTCCGCCCCCACAACCCCGAGCGCGAGGTGCAGGTGGGGCTGTTCCGGGTCCCGGTGCCGCGGGTGGACATGGGCGCCTTCCGCGAGGCCGTAGCGAATGCCCTGGTCCACCGGGATTATCACCGTCTCGGTGCCGTGCATGTGCGTCTGGACGATCAGGGGCTGACCATCAGCAATCCCGGCGGGCTGATGGAAGGGGTCACCCTTGCCAATCTGCTGACCACGGAACCACGGCCGCGCAATCCGGCGCTGGCCGATGCCCTGAAGCGCATCGGCCTCGTCGAGCGCTCGGGCCGAGGCGTTGACCAGATCTATCGCGGCATGTTGCGCTTCGGCCGTCCGGAACCGGACTATGGCCGCACCGACGACACCAGCGTGATCCTGCAACTGGCGACCGTGGAGGCGGACGAGATCTTCCTGACGCTGGTGGTCGAACAGGAAAGCCAGCAGCAGGCGCCCCTGCCCATCGACAGCCTGATTGCCCTGGCGGCCTTGCGCGAGCACAAGCGCCTGACCGTCGACGAGCTGGCCCATCATATCCAGCGTGACCCTGCCCGGGCCCGGCGGACCCTTGAAAAGCTGGTCGAGGCCGGGCTGGTGCAGCCCCATGGCAGCACCCGCGCCCGCGCCTACACCCTGTCGGCCGCCCTTTATCGCGCCCGGGGCGAACAGGTCGCCTATACCCGCCAGGCCGGGTTCAGCGGCCTGCAGCACGAACAGATGGTGCTGAGCCATGTGCGCCACCACGGCCGCATCCAGCGCAACGAGGTCGTCGAGCTTTGCCGCCTCAGCGACCATCAGGCTGTTGTGCTGCTCAAGCGGCTGAAGAGTGAGGGCAAGCTCGTCCAGCATGGCGAGCGGCGCTGGGCGTTCTATACCCTGGGGGAGAAGGCGTCGGCCTGATCTCCTATGAGGGTCTATGCGGGTTCTATGAGGTTCTATGAGGTTCTATGAGGTGCTCCGCGACGCACGGATTTCTTGATCGGGTTTTGATCCGGCGGGTAGCCCAAGGCTTTTCCCGGGCATCACGGATTGGTCTTTCAATCGGTTAGGATCGATCCCTCCGGGCGCATGGTCTTGATCGGGTTTTGATCCGTCCCGTCGCGGGCGGGTCGCAAAGGGAGTTCGGGTGATGACCAGCGCCGTCCCCTCGGTTTCCGTTTCCTATCGCCAGACCGGCGCTTCGGCCAGGGCCAACGAGCTCGGCATGCGCCCCATGCAGGAGCGCGCCTTCGAGAAGCGCGGCGAGCAATATCTGCTCATCAAGTCGCCGCCCGCCTCCGGCAAGAGCCGCGCGCTGATGTTCATCGCTCTCGACAAGCTCGCCCATCAGGGCCTGAAGCAGGCGATCATCGTCGTGCCCGAAAAGTCCATCGGGTCGAGCTTTGCCGATGAGCCGCTGTCCAAATTCGGCTTCTGGGCCGACTGGACCGTGGTGCCGCAGTGGAACCTGTGCAACGCGCCGGGCAGCGATGGCGGCAAGGTGAAGGCCGTCGGCAAGTTTCTGGAGAGCGACGACCGGGTGCTGGTGTGCACCCACGCCACCTACCGCTTTGCCGTCGACCAGTTCGGCGTCGAGGCCTTCGACGACCGGCTGATCGCGGTGGACGAGTTCCATCATGTCTCGGCCAACCCGGACAACCGGCTTGGCAGCCAGCTCGGCCAGCTCATCGCCCGCGACCGCGTCCACATCGTCGCCATGACCGGCTCCTATTTCCGCGGCGATGCCGAGGCGGTGCTCTCTCCCGCGGACGAGGCAAGGTTCGACACCGTCACCTATACCTATTATGAGCAGCTGAACGGCTACAAATATCTGAAATCCCTGGACATCGGCTACTATTTCTATGCCGGATCCTATGCCGACAGCATCCTTGAGGTGCTGAACCCGGACGAGAAGACGATCATCCACATTCCCTCGGTCAATTCGCGCGAGAGCACCCGGGACAAGATCCGCGAAGTCGAGCACATCATCGAGGCTCTGGGCGAGTGGGAGGGGGCGGATCCGGTCACCGGCTTCCAGCGCGTGCGCCGTCCGGATGGCCGGCTGCTCCAGGTGGCCGATCTCGTCACCGACGATCCGGGCAAGCGCGACCGGGTGTCGGCCGCCCTCAAGGATCCCGACCAGAAAAATAACCGGGATCATGTCGACATCATCATCGCCCTCGGCATGGCAAAGGAAGGCTTCGACTGGATCTGGTGCGCGCACGCGCTGACCGTCGGCTACCGGTCGAGCCTGACCGAGATCGTCCAGATCATCGGTCGCGCCACCCGGGATGCCCCGGGCAAGACCCGCGCCCGCTTCACCAATCTCATCGCCGAGCCCGACGCCGCCGAGGAGCTGGTGACGGAGGCCGTCAACGATACCCTGAAGGCGATTGCCGCCAGCCTGCTGATGGAACAGGTTCTGGCGCCGCGCTTCGCGTTCAGACCCAAGGAGACGGCGAGTGCGCCGACGCCCGGCTTCGACTATGGCGATGGTGGCTATGATCCGAAAAAGTGCAACATCGGCTTCAACGAGGATAGCGGCCAGTTCGAGATCGAGATCAAGGGTCTGGTGGCGCCGAAGAGCCCCGAGGCGCAGCGCATCTGCCGGCAGGACCTGAACGAGGTCATCGCCGCCTTCGTGCAGGACAAGCCGACCATCGAGCGCGGCCTGTTCGACGAGGAGCTGGTGCCGGAGGAACTGACCCAGGTGCGCATGGGCAAGATCGTCAGGGAGCGCTATCCGGACCTGGATTCCGAGGATCAGGAAGCCGTGCGCCAGCACGCCATCGCCGCGCTGAACTTCACCCAGCACGCCAAGCAGCTCGCCTCCGGCGGCGGCGAAAGCACGGCGGTTGCCAACACCGCCTTCGTCGATGGGGTGCGCAAGTTCGCCATGGACGTGCGCGAGCTGGACATCGACCTGATCGACCGGATCAACCCGTTCGGCGAGGCCTATGCCATCCTCGCCAAGGCCATGAGCGAGGACAGCCTGAAGCAGGTGGCCGCCGTGATCGGGGCGAAACGCGCGGCGATCAGCCTCGAAGAGGCCCGGGACCTTGCCAGGCGGGCACTTAAGTTCAAGAAGGAGCGCGGCCGCCTGCCCTCTCTCACCTCGCCCGATGCCTGGGAGCGGCTGCTGGCCGAGGGCGTCGCCGTGCTCGCCCGTCTGAAAGCGGAGGCCGCCCGTGGCTGATTTCACCGATGAGGACGACGCCCTTCTCGCCGAACTCGGCGTCGAGGTCGAGGCGCCGAAGGAAGAGGCCCGCACGGCGCGGGAAGAGCGGATCATCGCCGGCTTCGAGGAAATCCAGCGCTTCGTCGCCGAACATGGCCATGTGCCGCGGCCTAGTGAGGGGCTGGACATCTTCGAGCGGCTCTATGCCGTCCGTCTCGATCGCCTGCGCGCTCAGGAGGACTGCCGCACCCTGCTGGCCCCGCTGGACCATCAGGGCCTTTTGACGGAGAACGCCCCCGACGCGGAGGTGGAGGCGCTGGACGATGACGCGCTTCTGGCCGAACTCGGCGCCGACGCACCGGCGGACGACAGCATCACGCAGCTGCGCCATGTGCGCTCGGCAGCCGACAAGAAGGCGGCCGAAGAGATCGCCCGACGTGACGCCTGTGCCGATTTCGAAACCTTCCGTCCGCTGTTCGAGCGGGTGCAGAAGGATCTGGACGCCGGCGCCCGCCAGACGCGCCGCTTCGAGCGCAAGTCGGAGATCCTGCCCGGCCGCTTCTATATCCTGAAGGGGCAGAAGGCCTATGTCGCAGCCATGGAAGAGGCCTACAGCAACGAGCACGGCAACATCGACGCGCGCCTGCGCGTGATCTTCGACAACGGCACCGAGAGCAATCTGCTGATGCGGACGCTGCAGCGCTCCCTGCAGCAGGACCCCGCCGGGCGCCGCATTCTCGAGCCGTCCGCCGGTCCCCTCTTTGCCGATCACGCCGAGGAAGAAGATCTCGCCAGCGGCACCGTCTATGTCCTGCGCAGCAAGTCCGATCATCCCCTGGTCGCCGCGCACCGGGAAGTGCTGCACAAGATCGGTGTCACCGGCGGGGATGTCGCCCGCCGGGTGGCCAATGCGAAGCTGGACCCCACCTTCCTGATGGCGGAGGTGGAAATTGTCGCCACCTACGAGCTCTTCAACATCAACCGGACACGGCTGGAAAATCTGATCCACCGCCTCTTCGGCCCGGCCCGGCTGGACATCGAGATCATCGACCGCTTCGGTACCCCTGTCGTGCCGCGGGAATGGTTTCTCGTGCCGCTGTTCGTGATCGACGCGGCGATCGGCAAGATCCGGGACGGCTCGATTGCCGGCCTGGTCTACGATCCCGGCACCGCGCAGTTGCGGCCGGGGCCGAAGGGGGGAGAGGCAGCCTAGAGGCGGCGGCGATCGTGTCCACAACCGGCCGCAGGCCGGTTCCCGGCCTCCGCGCCCACCCCTGTTCCACCCCACGGCGTGCGCTTTCCTGCCGTCTAGAGCATTTTCAAGCGAAGTGGATACCGGTTCGCGTGAAGAAAATGCGTAAAATCAAAATACTAGAGCGTTTACCGTGAGCCTGAGCGAACGGAAAATGCTCTAGAGCATTTTCAAGCGAAGTGGATACCGGTTCGCGTGAAGAAAATGCGCTAAACAAAGATCTTATACCAGGCGCACGAAGTGCTGACCGCACCTTAGCGCCTGAAGAACATCAGATTTCTCATATGCCTCAATGGCATGAGAAATCTGAACCGGGATACCAAAGAGTCCTTTTCAAGGATCTTTGGCATCAGGTGCCGGGCACCCGGGATGCTCCGTCGGGCTCTCCCCCGGCATCCTGGTGGCCGCCTGTCGGCCCCTGCTTCCATCCCTCCCCTTCCGC
>JBBSSF010000091.1:0-9757 GCA_038242345.1 Hyphomicrobiales bacterium | reverse complement strand
CGTCTCCCCGGCGGGAGCGGCGTCGGCCGCGCGCCCGGTGCTGACGGCCGGCGCCATCAGGGCGCGGCTCACCTGGGACGAGCCGCACACAGGACAGGACAGGATGCCCCGGGCCGCCTGGGTCTCGAAGTCCGAGGAGGAGCGGAACCACCCCTCGAATTCGTGTTCCCGCTCGCAGACGAGGGCATAATGGATCATGACGCCACCTGTTCGACAGGCCGGGCGGGGGCAGCGAAGGGCCGTTCGTTGGCCAGCGCCGGAATGCGGGCGCGGGCCGCGGTCACCGCGCCGGGGTCGATCTCGGCGATGACGAAGCCCGGCTCGTCGCCGTCGGCTTCCACCAGCACCCGGCCCCACGGGTCGATGACGAGGCTGTGGCCATAGGTTTCGCGGCCATCCTCGTGCACGCCGCCCTGGGCGGCGGCGATGACGAAGGAGCCGGTCTCGATGGCGCGCGCGCGCTGGAGCACCTGCCAGTGGGCCTCGCCGGTCTGGCGGGTGAAGGCGGCGGGAATGGCGATCATGCCGGCGCCGGCCTTGGCCAGCGCGTTGAACAGGCCGGGGAAGCGCAGGTCGTAGCAGATCGAGAAGCCGAGCCGGATCCACGGCAGGTCGGTCACCACCGCTTCCGTGCCGCCCTCATAGGTGCGGCTTTCCCGCCAGCTCTCGCCATTGGGCAGGTCGACGTCGAACAGGTGGATCTTGTCGTAGCGCGCCTTCAGCGTCCCGTCCGGGCCGCTGAGCAGGGCGCGGGGGGCGGCCTTGCCGGCGGGCGTCTTCCCGGCGCGCGCGCCGAGATGGATCCACAGGCCGAGTTCCCGCGCCACCTCCGACATGCGCTTCAGGGTCGGGTCGTGCTCCTCCCCGGTGGTCACCGCCATCAGCCGGGCGCGGTCGCGCTCGACCAGATTGGTCATCTCGGGGGTGAGCACATAGTCGGCGCCGGCGGCGGCGGCCGCGCGCACCAGCTCCTCGGCCTCGGCGATGTTGGCCTCGACCGAACGGGTGGAGCGCATCTGGATGGCGGCGGCGCGGAAGGAGGTCATGGCAGCGAAAAAGCCCGTGCAAGCGCGTGTGCGGAGATTAAGGGCGGCGGCGGCCGGATCAGGCCGCCAGCAGCGGATCGAGCCGGCCGGCAGCCTCCAGGGCATGGAGATCGTCGCAGCCGCCGACATGGGTGTCGTTGATGAAGATCTGCGGGAAGGTGCTGCGGCCGGATTTCGTCATCATTTCCTGGCGCAGGTCCGGCCGTTCGGTGCAGTCGAACTCCTCGAAGGGAACGCCCTTGGACGCCAGCAGGCGCTTGGCCGCCGAGCAGTAACCGCAATATTGACGGGTGTAGATGACGACCTTGGCCATCGTGCGACCTTCTCCTCAGCCGGGGGCGGGGCTTGCGCGTCCGGCAAACGGCCGCGTCCCGCCCGGCCGGCGAGCTTACAGGCTCGCATCGATGGTGCCAACAACCCGCGCGAACACGAGAACGTCGATGCGCGCCGGCCGCGCCCGCTTCAGCGCCCGGGCGACAGCCGACAGCGTCGCCCCGGAGGTGAACACGTCGTCGACGATCACCACCCGCCGCCCGGCCAGCCGCAGCGCCGCATCCGGCCCGAGGGCGAAGGCGCCGCGCACATTCTCCGCCCGGGCCGACTGGTCGAGCCCCACCTGATGCCGGGTGGCGCGGGTGCGCACCAGGGCGAAGGGATCCGCCGGCACTCCCCAGACTGTCGCCACCCCGTCGGCCAGAAGCGCCGACTGGTTGAAGCGCCGCGCCGCCAGCCGCAGCGGATGCAGCGGCACGGGCACCAGCAGGTCCGCCCCGTCCCGCAGGTCCGAGCCGGCGATCGCCATCAGCCGGGCCATGGGACGGGCGAGCTCGGTGCGGTCGCGATATTTGAGGGCGTGCACCAGGGTGCGGGCGGTGCCGTCCAGATGGGCGACGGCCCGGGCGCGGTCGAACACCGGCGGATGGGCGATGGCATCGGGCGAGAGCGCCCCCGGGCCCGGATCGCGCCGGAAGGGCGTGCCGAGGCGTTCGCAATAAGGCCGGCTGATCCAGCGCAGCCCCTGCCAGCAGGCGACGCACAGCCCGTCGGCATCGGCCACCGGCTCCCGGCAGGCCGGGCAGGCCGGCGGGAAGGCGAGATCCCGGGCGCCGGCCGCCAGACGCCCCGCCAGCCGGACGAGGCGGCGCGTCAGCGGATCGGCGGCAGACGGCGGCGCCGGCTCCGCGGCCATGCCGGGCGGCAGCCAGGGCAGGGCATCCGGACCGGCGGCGCGGGCGCGGGACATGCGGGGCCTCCGGTCTGCGGCCGAGACGGGGAAAAGCCGGGGTGCGGGCGACTGTCCGGCCAGAAAACCGGCCGCCCGTGCGGAAAAATCGTGCCGGCAGACTACACGGAGAAGCCGTGCGGCACCATGTTGCAGGTTCATGATCCCGGACGCGGCGTGGTCGCGGCCGGGAGTGCCCGCTCTTCCATCGGACATCCGGATGCCCGCCCTGATCCTTCTCGCCCTTCTTGCCCTGCCCGCCATCGAGATCGCCCTGTTCATCGTCGTGGGGGGCGCGATCGGCGTCTTGCCGACCCTGGGCCTCGTCTTTCTCGCGATGGTTCTCGGCAGCGTGATGATGCGCCGGCAGGGCTTCGGCGCGCTGATGAAGATCCGCCGGGCGCTCGATGCCGGTCAGGTGCCGGCCGAGCAGATGGGCCATGCCGCCCTCATCACGCTTGCCGGCGTGCTGCTGATGATCCCGGGCTTTGCCACCGACATCGTCGGTCTGGCGCTGTTCGTGCCCGCGGTGCGGCGCCGGGTGCTGGCGGCGGTCGCCCGGCATGTGGATGTGCGCGTGGCCACCGCCGGTCCCGGCGCCGCGCGCCGCTCCGGCCCGGGCGTCGTCGAGCTCGACCCGGACGAATTTTCCGAAGCCGCTCCCTCCCCGGGAACCGGCGGCAACCCGTGGAAGCGCCTCGACGGTCCCGATCCGGTGTGATCCGGCGGATCCGGACGGGTTGGCCGGCTGTCATGTGACAATCCGGCAACGGGCCGGCCGGGATTTGGCCGGAGCCTCCGGGAGTCGGGGGGGCAGTGCTTCCGGGGAGGCCCGCTCACGCGCTAGAGTGGATGCATGGTCGGCGATTGCACATGCTTCCATCGTGGGGGAGGCAGATCCGCCGGCCGGGATATTCGGGGATTGCGGCTCATGCGTAACGCGTATCGTCTTCTTTCGGCTGTCGCCCTTTCGGCGCTCATGGCCGCGCCCGCTCTCGCCGAAGACGCGCTGTTGACGCCCTTCCGGGGCACGCCGCCGCGCAATGACGTCGCCACCGTGTTCGGCGATGCGCCGAAGTGGGTGCTGACCATCAATGCGGTCGCCTATGTCAGCCCGGAATATATCGGCGCCGACACCTATTCCCCGATCGCCTTCCCGACTGCCACCCTGCGCCGCGCCGGCTCGCGCGAGGCCTTCGGCGCGCCGGATGATGCGGTCACCATCGCCTTCTATGACACCGGCTATTTCCGCACCGGCTTCGTCGGCCGCGCCATGGCCGGCCGCTATGACGGCTCGGATGCCAAGCTCTCCGGTCTCGACGACGTGAAGTGGGCGGTGGAGCCCGGCGCCTTCGTCGAATACTGGCCGATCGAGTGGCTGCGCACCCGCGCCGAAGTCCGCTATGGCATGAACGGCTACTGGGGCGTGGTCGGCACCCTCGGCATGGATGCCGTCGCCCAGCACGGCAAGTTCACCTTCTCCCTCGGCCCGCGGCTCAATCTCGGCGACCAGAACTTCATGGACGCCTGGTTCGGCGTGAGCCAGCAGGAAGCTGCCGCCAACGGCCGCGTCTGGGCCTATGATCCCGACGGCGGCATCTCGTCCTGGGGCGTGGTCGGCGGCATCGACTATGCGTGGAGCGACAGCTGGCATTCCACGCTCTATGGCACCTACAACAATCTGGTCGGCGATGCCGGCAAGAGCCCGATCGTGAAGGAGCTCGGCTCGGCGGACCAGTTCGCCCTCGGCCTGAAGATCGGCTACTCCTTCGGCGTCGGCAAGGACGCGCCGCTGATCGGCGGGATGTGAGGGCCGCGGCGAAGGCTGCCCGGTCACGCATCTGCGTCATGCATTGAAAAAGGCCCGCCGGATCCGTCCGGCGGGCCTTTTTCATGTCGTCTCACTCCGCGCCGGCGCCGGCCGGGCGGAGGGCGCCGGCGGGCTGGCGGGCGCGGTGGCCGATGCGGCGGGAGAGGGTGCGGGCGGTGACGAGCCCGTCGCGCACCAGGGCCGCCGCCCGCAGCGCCAGATGCAGCGAGCCGCTCACCCGCGCCGAGTTCACCGCCACTTCCGAGCCGTCGGTCAGAAGGTCGGCCTCGAAATCATTGATGTCCTCGTCCTGTGCCGGGCCGGGCAGCGGCGCGTCATTGGCCATGGCCGTCAGCCGGTCGGCATAGGCGAGGAGGAGGTCATGGGTGCTGGCGCGGGCAAAGGGCGTGCCCGAGCGCGCCAGCCGCAGCGCCGTGGCGCGCAGGTTGACCAGCCGCGACACGAGAAGGCGCGCTTCCGTGCCCTTGTCGGTGCGCTGGCTGAGGCCGATCCGGCCGAAGGCCCGCAGGGCGGAGGCGGGGTCGAGGGCTTCCACCGCATTGGCCAGCTCGTCCATGCGCTGGCGCAGCGCCCGGCCTTCCTCGAACTGCTCCGACGGGCGCGGCGGCGGCGAGGGGGAGAGAATCCCGGCGCTCGCCCGCACATGCTCGGCCGCGCCGATGAGGAAGTCCGCGAGCAGCTCCGACACCCGTTCCTGGGTGCGGATGGGCAGCACCAGCCGGGTGGCGAGCACGACGATGACCGCGCCGATGAGCGTGTTGGCCGCCCGCTCGTAGAAGATGACCGCCGGCATGCCGTTGACGTGGAACATCAGGGTGAGGGCGGCGGTGTGCAGTACCAGGGACCACAGGTCCGAGATCGCGCGCATGAACAGCACGCCGCCGAACACCAGCAGCGCCGTGCCCACCAGCGCGGCATCGCTCCAGCCGCTCAGCACCAGATAGATGGTCTGGCCGGCGATGATGCCGGCAACGGTGCCGGCCACCCGGGCGATGGCGCGGGTGGTGGACTCGCCATAGCTGCCGGCCACCAGCAGATAGGCCGTCAGCACCACCCAGTAGGGCCGGTGCAGGTCCAGAAGTTCGGTGATGCCGAGGCAGGCGCTGATGGCAACGCCGCCCTGAAGCGCGAGGCGCACTTCCGGCGCGGCGGTCAGCCGGGTGATCCGGTCGCGGAGGCGGGGCATCAGCGCATCTCCCGGCGGGTCCAGAGCTCAAGCAGCGGCAGCGTCTCCTCCAGCGACACCCGGAGGCCGGCGACGAGGCGGATCTCGGGGATGGTGTCGGCGCGCACCGGGATCTCGGTCTCGGCCAGGAAGGCGAGGGCCTGCCGGCAGGCAGCCGGATCCACGCCATGCCAGCCGGCATTGAAGAGGGCGAGCGCCCGGGCCGCCCGGGCGCGGGCGAGGGGGGCGAAGATGCCGCGCCGGTCGCGCAGGGCCACCAGGATGCGCTCGGTGGAATCGAGGCCGGCCGCCGCCGCGGTGATGTGGTCGCGCACCTGCCGGTCCGGCGTCACATAGTCCTGCGGCCGGTCGAGCACGGTGCGGATCTTGCCGAACAGCATCAGCACCCGGTCGATGTCGGCCTCGGGCCAGGGATGGGTTCCGCGCCCGCCCCGTTCGGCGGCATCGAGAAACCAGCCCGAGAGGACCAGCGCGGCGGCCATGGTCACCCGTTCCCGCACCGGCCCGCGCAGCCGGCGGGTCACCCAGTTGGCCAGCTGGGTGGAGACCACGCCGGCGACGGCGGCCAGCAGCGTGTAGGGCAGGCCGGCGGGCGTCAGCCCCATGAGGCGGCCGGTGATGAAGGCGAAGCCCGAGAGGAAGGCGATGGTGCCGGCAAAGGGCGAGATCCGCCGGGCGAGGAAGGCCGCCGGCACCAGGACCGCCAGCGGCCAGTCGAAGCCCGGCAGCGCGAAGGCGGTGGAGAAGGCGGCGCCGGCAAAGCCCGCCCAGAAGCCGCCGATCGCCACCGGCACGCGCCACAGCCGGTCCTCGACGGTGCCCGGCGGCAGCCGCAGGATCGCCGCGACGGCACAGGACGAGCCGACCATCAGGCTGGTGAGGGTCACGTCGGAGACGAGCCCGGCCCGCAGCCCGACCAGATTGGTGACGAGAGCGGCGATCACGACCGCAGCCACCCCGGAAACCGCCTCCAGGATCTGCACCACCCGGAAGCGCGCGAGCATGGCCTGGCGCATCGGCAGGGCCGATTTCGCCGGGGCGGCGTTCTCTCCGGCTGCGGCCGGGGCGCGGGACATCATGCCTGTCGCGTCTATGGTGGGACCCTCGTCGACGACGGCGCCGGGCGGGCGCCGGGGGTGGGCAGGGACCGCGTCAGCCGGAGCAGCTTCCGGCGAAATCGGGACCGGCTCGCGGAAAGGGCGTCCTACCAAAGATCCTTGAAAAGGACTCTTTTGGTATTCCGATGCGGATTTCCCATGCCCTTGGGGCATATGAGAAATCCGCTGTCCTTCAGGCGCTTGGGTGCGGTCGGCACTTCGTGCGCCTGGTATCAGGTCAGACAGCGGACGCTCTTTCCGGGAGCCGGTGCGCGCCAAAAAAAGCTCCCGGCGACAGGACCGGTGCCCGCAGAAGCGGGGCCGGCCGGCAGCGAGATTATCTTATCCCGGGCAAAAGCGGGGATTTCTGGGCAATCCCGCATTGCAGCACGCGCAGATGCTGGCGACAGCAAAGGGCCGGGAACGGGATCTCCCGGCCGTCGGTGCGGATTTCTCGTCGCTCCCGGAGCCCGTGAGAAATCCGCTGCCCGTCGGGCGCGGGGGCGGTCAGGATGTCGTGCGCCTGCTCCGGGACTGGGGCGCCTCCGCTCCGGCATCTCCGGGCCCGGACGCCCGGCGCATCGGGCGCTGCCCGGGCCGCGGGCGGGGCCGCCGCAGACGCCCCGGACGGGCCGGGGCGTCGTCTTTCGCCCCCGTTGCCCGCTGGTCACTCCGCCGGTGCGGCCGGGGCCGTGGGGGTGGGGCCGTGGGCGGCGGTGTCGGCGTCGCTGGCGTGGGCCACATGGCGGCCGCCGACGAAGGAGTAGATCGCCGGCACGACGAACAGGGTCAAAAGCGTGCCGAAGGTCATGCCGCCGACGATGACCCAGCCGATCTGGTGCCGGCTTTCCGCGCCCGCGCCTTCGGCAATCGCCAGCGGCACGGCGCCCAGCACCATGGCGCCGGTGGTCATCAGGATCGGCCTGAGGCGCAGGGTGGCCGCCTCCACCACAGCCTCGCGGATCGGCTTGCCCTCTTCCACCAGCTGGCGCGAGAACTCGACAATCAGGATGCCGTGCTTGGTGATGAGGCCGACCAGCGTCACCAGGCCGATCTGGGAATAGACGTTGAAGGTGCCGCCCGACCACAGGAGCGCGGTCAGCGCCCCGGTCATGGACAGTGGCACGGTGATGAGGATGATGACCGGATCGAGGAAGCTCTCGAACTGGGCCGCCAGCACCAGATAGATGAACAGCAGCGCCAGCAGGAACACGAAGGCGATGCTCTGGTTGGAGTTCATGAACTCGCGCGACGGGCCGGCATAGTCGGTGCGCACCTCCCGCGGCAGTTCCTCGGCGGCGATCCTGGCCATGTAGGCGAGCGCCTCGCCCTGGGTGTAGCCGGGGGCGAGGTTGGCGTCGATGGTGGCGGAGCGCAGCTGGTTGAAGCGCTTCAGCTCGCGCGGGGCGACGGTCTCGCGCACCTTCACCACATTGGCGAGCTGCACCATCTCGCCATTGGGGGCGCGGACATAGATGGTGCTCAGGGTTTCCGGCGAGGCGCGTTCGGCCTGATCGAGCTGCACGACGACATCATACTGCTCGCCATTGCGCTCCACCCGGGTGACCTGCCGGCCGCCCAGCATCGTTTCCAGGGTGCGCCCCACCACCGAGACATCGAGGCCGAGATCGGCGATCTTCTGCCGGTCGAGCTCGATGGTGATCTCGGGGGTGTTGAGCTTCAGGTCGGAATCGACGTTCACGAGCCCGGGATTTTCCGACGCCCGGGCCATCATCCGGTTCACATAGTCGTTCAGGTCCTCATAGGTGCCGGAGGTCTGGACGACGAGCTGCACCGGCTTGCCGAACCGGCTCTGGCCAAGCGAGGGCGGGTTGGAGACGAAGATCTGGGTGCCCGGGATGCGGCCGACCTTCGGCGCCAGCGAGGTGACGATGTCCTGCTGCGTGCGCGTCCGCTCGCTCCAGTCTTCCAGATTGCCGAAGCCCATCAGGTTGGTGACCTGGGGGAAGCCGATGATGACCAGATAGCCGCGCATCTCCGGCACCGAGGCGAGCGCGGCTTCCAGATCCTTGGCATAGCGTTCGGTGTAGGTGACGGTCGCGCCCTCGGGCGAGGAGCCGAAGCCCTGCACGGTGCCGCGGTCCTCCACCGGCGACAGCTCGGTCTTCAGATGGGTGAACACCCAGCCGCCGGCTCCCGCCACGCCGATCGCCAGCACCACCAGCAGCCAGCGCGCGGCCACCGCCGCCGTCACCAGACGGCGATAGCCGGCCTCGAAGGCGGTGAAGCCGCGCTCCAGCACCCGAAAGAACAGGTTCGGGTTCGGCTCGTGCTTCAGCAGCCGCGAGCACATCATCGGCGTGAGGGTGAGGGCGACGAAGCCGGAGACCAGAACGGCCCCGGCGAGCGTCAGGGCGAATTCCAGGAACAGCCGCCCGGTGCGGCCCGGCGCGAAGGCCACCGGCGCATAGACGGCGGCCAGCGTCAGCGTCATGGCGATGACGGCGAAGCCGATCTCGGACGTGCCCTTCTTGGCCGCCTCGATGGGCTTCATGCCCTCTTCCACATGGCGGAAGATGTTTTCCAGCACCACGATGGCATCATCCACCACCAGGCCGATGGCGAGCACCATGGCAAGCAGGGTCAGGGTGTTGATGGAGAAGCCGAGGGCATACATCAGCGTGAAGGTGGCGATCAGCGACACCGGGATCGTCACGATCGGGATGATGGAGGCCCGCACGGTGCGCAGGAAGAAGAAGATCACCAGCACCACCAGCGCCACGGCTTCCAGGATGGTGTGATAGACCGCCTCGATCGAGCGGGCGATGAAGATCGACGAGTCGTTGCCGACGACGACCTCGACACCGTCCGGCAGCATGGCGCGGATGGCCGGCAGCTCTTCGTTCACCTCGTTGGAGACATCGAGGGGATTGGCGGTCGACTGCTTGATGATGCCGACGGCGACCGCCGGATTGCCGTTCCAGCGGCTGGCGCGGCGCTCGTCGCGGGCGCCCCAGTCCACCTGGGCGACATCGCCGAGGCGCACCTGGATGCCGTTCACCACCTTGACGACGATGGCGCGGAATTCTTCCGGCGTGGTCAGGCCGGTGCGCGACAGCACCGAGAATTCCCGGTCCACGCTCTCGATGCGGCCCGACGGCAGCTCGACATTCTGGGCGCGGATGGCGCTCTCGACATCCTGCACGGTCAGATTGTAGGCGGCCAGCCGTTCGCGATCGACATAGATGCGCATGGCATAGCGCCGCTCGCCGAAGATCTGCACGTCGGCGACGCCCATCAGGGTCTTCAGCCGGTCGACGACATTGCGCGAGACGACGTCGGTGAGGTCGAGCTGGCTCAGCCGGTCGGAGGCGCAGGCGAGGAACATCACCGGCTGGGCGTCGGCCTCCACCT
>JBBSSF010000090.1:0-9770 GCA_038242345.1 Hyphomicrobiales bacterium | reverse complement strand
ATTCCGGTGCAGGTTTTCCATGCCTTTGGGGCATATGGAAAATCTGCTGATCTTCAGGCGCTAAGGTGCGGTCAGAACTTCGTGCGCCTGGTCTCACTTCGCAAAGAGCTGGCCCATGTCGGCGAAGGCCTTGAACTCCAGCGCGTTGCCGGCCGGATCGAGGAAGAACATGGTGGCCTGCTCGCCGACCTTGCCCTTGAAGCGGATATAGGGCTCGATCACGAATTTGATCCCGGCCGCCTTCAGGCGCTCGGCCAGCTTCCAGAAATCATCCATGGTCAGCACCACGCCGAAATGCGGCACCGGCACATCATGGCCATCGACCGGGTTGTGGTGGTTGCCGGGCGCGGCCGGATCCTTCGGCTTGTAATGGGCCACGATCTGGTGGCCGAACAGGTCGAAGTCGATCCAGGTGTCCGCGCTGCGGCCTTCCGGCAGACCCAGAACGCCGCCATAGAACTTGCGGGCGACGTCGATGTCGTCGACGGGGAAGGCGATGTGGAACGGCGTCAGCTGGCTCATGAACCTGTCCTGCGGGAGGAATTCCGATGCTGGAACCCTTCCAGATCCGCGCCGTCTTGACAAACGAGTTCGTCGCGCCAATCCATGAGTTCAACTCATGGACTGACCGGAGGCAGCCGGCTCGGTCCGGTGTCCGGAGGCGGAATTTCCCATGTCCGACAATCGCCTGCTGTCCCTGAATGCGGTGCGCACCTTTGCCAGCGCCGGCCGCCACCTCTCCTTCACGGCCGCCGCTGCCGAGCTGAACGTGACGCAAGGGGCTGTCAGCCGGCTGGTGAGGGCGCTGGAGGAGGATCTGGGCGTCGACCTGTTCCAGCGCGTCGGCCGCGGGCTGAAGCTGACGCCGGAAGGGGCGGCCTATCTGGAGGCCGTCACCGGGGCGCTCGCCCGCATTGCCGCCGCCACCCGGGCGGTGCGCCGGGCCGGCGACCGCGGCGTGCTCTCGGTCAGCGTGCTGCCCACCTTCGCCATGCGCTGGCTGGTGCCGCGGCTGGGGCGCTTTCAGGCGGCCTTTCCGGAAATCCTGGTCGACATGACCATCGGCGATGGCCCCGTCGAGTTCGAGACCCTCTCGGCCGATCTCGCCATCCGCTTCGGCACCGGGCCCTTTGCCGGCGCCGAGGCGCGGCCGCTGATGGGGGAGGAGATGGCGGTCGTTGCCGCTCCCGGCCTGATTGCGGCCCTGCCGCCCATCCGCTCGGTCGCCGATCTGCCGCCCGCCCGGCTGCTGCGCCACACCACCCGGCCCGGCGCCTGGGCCCATTATTATGCCGCCGCGGGCCTCTCCCCGCCGGAGCCCGGCCCGGCGCCCGCCTTCGAGCATTTCTTCCTGCTGGCTGAAGCGGCCAGCGCCGGCCTCGGCATCGCGCTGATGCCGCTCTTCCTCGTCGAGCGCGAACTCGCCGCCGGCCGTCTGGTGCAGCCGCTGCCGCAGACGTTGCGCTCTCCGGGCCACTATCAGCTGCTCGCCCCCGAAGGCGCCGGCTGGCCCCGCAAGGCGCGGCTGTTCGCCGACTGGCTGGCGAAGGAAGCGGCGAGCGCCGGGTTACCCGTGGCCTGATCGGCGGGCTGCCGCCCGCACCCGCCCGGAGGCCCGGGGGCCTCCGGACCTTTCCCCTTTTTTGGAAGTCTGCTCTTCCGGGAGCGGGGTGCGAAAACGCTTCCGCGCATTGAAAAAAAGGGAGCGGGTCCGGGAGGCGCGGCCTCCCGGTCAGGGGTTCGGGGACAGACGTCCCCGAATTCGCCCCCAAGGGGATCACCCCCACCGCCCGCGCGCGCCGCGCTTGTAGAGATACCAGGTGGCGGTGCTGCCGCCGTCGGCGACGATCATCTGGCCGGTGATGTAGCCGGCGTCGTCGGAGGCGAGGAAGGCGACGACCTTGGCGATTTCCGTGGTGGCACCGGCGCGGCCGAGCGGGATCTGGGCGACTTCGGCGGCGAGTGCCGGCTCGCGCTCTTCCCAGCCGGTGCCGGGATCGCGGATCGGGCCGGGGCTGACGCCGTTCACGCGGATGCCGTGCTCGCCCCATTCCAGCGCCATCTGCTGGGTGAGGCTGACGACGGCGGCCTTGGCCGGGCCGTAGCCGCCGTTGAACGGATAGGAGCGATGGGCCGAGGCGCCGGCAATGGTGATGATGGAACCGGCAACGTGGTCCTTCAGCATCGTCCGGGCAACGGCGGTGGAGACGAGGAAGGTGCCCTTGGCGTTGGCGTTGAACACCTTGTCCCAGTCGTCCTCGGAGAGCTCCACCAGGGCGCCGCGGGCGCCGGCGCCGGCATTGTTGACGCAGATGTCGATCTTGCCGAAGCGGGCGACGACGGCGGCAACGGTCGCCTCCACTTCGGTCCTGGAGGTGATGTCGAGGGCGAGCGGCAGGGCCTGACCGCCGGCGGCGATGATTTCGGCGGCGGTGGCCTCGGCAGCGGCGAGGTCGTGGCCGGCGAGCACGGCGACGGCGGCGCCTTCGCGGGCGAGTTCCAGCGAGATGGCGCGGCCGACGCCCTTGGCGCCGCCGGTGACGAGGGCGACGCGGCCGGCCAGACGGAGGTCTGTCATAAGGGGATCCTGAACGGGTTCGGGGGAGAGGGGAGACGCGGCCAGCCTCAGCCGGCGGCCTCGGCGAGGAGGGTGCTGGCGGCGATGTAGCCCCAGGTGAGGTTCGGCCCGATGGTGGTGCCCGAGCCATAGGCCCGGGTGCCGAACGGGTTGGCCATGGCGACGCCGGCGCAATAGAGGCCCGGGATGACCGAGCCATCCGGGCGCAGCACCCGGGCGTGATCGTCGGTGCGCGGGCCGCCCTTGGTAGCGAGGAAGGAGCGGTTGAAGGGCAGCGCGATGAAGGGCGGCTTCGTGATCGCCTCCAGCGAGCCGGCCGCGACGGACCGGCCGAACTCCGGGTCGGTGCCCTCGACGGCAAAGGCGTTGAAGCGCGCCACCGTCCCGGCCAGCGCATCGGCGGGCAGGCGGATGCGGTCGGCCAGTGCCTGAAGGGTCGGGGCGCGGACCAGCCAGTGCGGATCATGGCGCATCTGCAGCCGCAGGATCGGCGCGCGCCACAGCAGCCTTGAATCCGTGATGACCCAGGCCGGCAGGAAGCGCGGCGCGCCGCTGGCGTCGCGGCTGTCGATCGCTTCGCTGACATTGGGGGAATATTCGTCGACGAAGCGCCGGCCGAAGCGATCGACCAGA
The DNA here is from genome assembly GCA_038242345.1 of Hyphomicrobiales bacterium. Classification (GTDB taxonomy): domain Bacteria; phylum Pseudomonadota; class Alphaproteobacteria; order Rhizobiales; family Segnochrobactraceae; genus JBBSSF01. The sequence continues at coordinate 6,559 of JBBSSF010000090.1, read as the reverse complement.
ATGGCGTTCGGCTCCTTGTGGTGGAAGGTGCCGAGGCCGTGCAGCCGCCCCTCATAGCGGGTGGGCACCGTCGGGTTGAGGTTGCCCTGATCCATGTGGGCGAGCGCGGCGCCGGCGGCCTCCGCCATGGTGTGGCCGTCGCCGGTGTTGGAGCGCGGGCTGGCGATATAGTCGAACGGACCCGGGAAATGCCGGTCCCGGCGCACCGGATCCCAGTCGAAGCCGCCGGTGGCAATCACCACGCCCCGCCGCGCCGCGATTTCGGTGCGGGTGCCGTCCGTCTCCACGATCACGCCGGTGACGCGACCCGACGCCGGATCCTGCACGAGGGAGACCGCGCGGGTGTCGAGATCAATGGCGACACCACGGTCGAGACAGCCTTTCATGAGCCCCGTGATGAGGGAGGCGCCCTTGGTGCGCGCGCCCGTCAGCAGCCGCCAGAGGATGCGCGGCGCCAGCTTCAGGCTTGCCCGGACCGGGTGGTGATAGACGTCGAGCGCACGCATTTCGCCATAGGTGAACACCTGCGGCAGGGTCGACGGCCGGATCTTGCGGCGGAAGGGGCCGGCGAGCGCTGCCCGGAGCGGCCGCGGCGAGACCATGCGGCCCGCAGTCAGCGCTCCCGGCAGGCCGCGGCCCGGATCGGCATCATCCTCCAGCACGAAGCGCAGCGGGCTCGCCTCTTCCAGAAAGGCCAGCATCTCGGGGGCCGCCGCCACGAAGGCCCGCCACAGCGGCGCCTCGGTCTCCGCCCAGCCGGGGGGCGCGACGGCATGGATATAGGAGAGCACCCGTTCGGCATCATCGACGATGCCCGCTTCGCGCGCCTGCCGCGACAGCGGCACCCAGGTGCCGGCCCCGGACATGGCGCTGGTGCCGCCGATGAGGCCGCTCTTCTCGATCACCCGCACCGACAGCCCGCCGGCCGCGGCCTTCAGGGCGGCCGAGAGTGCCGCCGAGCCCGAGCCGAGCACGAGCACATCCGCAACCGGGGAAGACGACATGGGGCAGGAACTCCGGAAAGGGCAGGGACAGGTCCCGGGGCGCATCCGGGAGGAGGTCGCGCGCCCCGGATGGCGGGACCGGGCGACGGCCGCGATGCGCCGGCGGGCCCCCGACGGGACCGGGGCCGACGCCGCCGCTGCGTCGCAAGGACCGTGCCGGCAGGAAATTATTGACTGAACGATCAATTATCGCATTCCGCCCGGTTTGATCGGACGATCAGCAATTGCAGCCCCTGCATCCGGGCCGGGTGCCGTCTCGGCGAGGCGCGGCGGGCGGGTGCGGCGGGAGGCGGGATATCGGAAGAAAATATAAGTTTATCAATAAATTGAATTAGGCTCGGGTAATCCGGGGATCCCTCTCCCGGGCGCGTCGGGAGGGCGGTGGCGCGCGGCCATGCGGCGTGGAAAGGTATGCCTTATTTGCGGGCAGCATGATGCCGAAATGAACGCACTGCCGCGCTCCGGCGAGCTTCCGGATGGCCAGAAACAGGATTAAAATTGATCGTTCAATCAAAAACGGCCTCTGGCACGGGGTTTGCGAGACAGGAAGCGAGAGGCCCGGCGCATCCGGGGCCGGCTCCTCGGTCCCGGTGGCGCTGCTGCCTGGCGGGGAGGGGCGGGCAGGGGCTCTTTCAGCCGGAAGGAGCCGGCGGTGCGGCGGGTGTGGGTCAGGGTCGGGGCGGTGGATCAGGAACCTGTCGGGTTCGTGATCCCTGGTCCTGTGCGGACGTGTCTTTCTACTTCGGAGATCGGAATAAAAATCTGAATTTTTCAAGAATCGAGATTGACTCCCGGCTTTGAATCAATTCAGTATACAGGAAGCGAAGGGCGGAAATCCTGAGTTCAGGAAGTTGAAATTCCGATCAATCGCGGGATGTAGATACAGGTTTCCTTTTTAACTGCCAGACGTCTTGCGTGGAAGCGCGAGAGGGAAGGCTCATGCAATCCCGGGGTCCGGGGTCCGGCGCGTGCGGGGTCAACCGTGGGCGAAGCGCCGGGGCCTGTCCTGAACGAGGGTCCGACGAGATGACTGCAAGGCCGTTCACCCGTCTTCTGTCTGCCGCCGCCGTGTGCGCCTCCCTGATGGCGCCGGCCGCCCAGGCGGCCGACATCCAGATCCCGACCCAGACCAAGGACGAGAAGCTGGCGGCGATGCTGCCGGATGCCGTCAAGAAGGCGGGCGTGCTGAAGCTCGCCACCGACGCCCATTATCCGCCGTGCGAGTCCTTCGCCGAGGATGGCAAGACCATGGTCGGCTTCGAGCCGGACCTGTGGAACGCCATCGGTCAGCTGTTCGGCATTCCGGTCGATGCCGTGTCGATCGAGTTCGCCGGCCTGATCCCGGGTGTGGAAGCCGGCCGCTATGATGTGGCGATGGAGTGCATCTCCGACTCCGCCGAGCGCGAGAAGAAGGTCACCTTCGTCAACTACGCTTACGGCATGATGGCCATCTACACGATGGCTGACAATGACGCGATCACCGACGATCCGCTGTCGCTGTGCGGCAAGTCCACTGCCGTTCAGCTGGGCACCGACTTCGCCACGACGGTGCAGGACTATCTGTCCAAGCGCTGCGAGAAGGCCGGCAAGCCGCCGATCAAGATGGGCGAGATGTCGTCCGCCGCCGCCACCCTTCTGGCGCTCTATGCCGGCCGCATCGACTTCGCCCTGAACAACGCCGCGTCCCTGGGCGACCTGCAGGCCAAGGCGCCGAAGCCGATCAAGGCTGTCTCCAACGAGCTGATGCCGAAGAAATATCTCGGCATCGTGACCAAGCAGGACAATGCCGAGCTGCAGAAGGCGCTTGAGGCCGCGCTGGTCACGCTGGTTGCCAACGGCACCTATGACAAGGTGATGGACAAGTGGTCCCTCGACCTCATGAAGCTGAAGGAGCCCGGCATCAATCTCGGCACCACCAAGCCGATCGCGCCGCCGCAGCCCTGATACCAAAGATCCTTGAAAAGGACTCTTTGGTATTCCGATGCAGATTTCCCATGCCACTGGGGTATATGGGAAATCTGCTGATCTTCAGGCGCTAAGGTGCGGTCAGCACTTCGTGCGTCTGATATGAAGACTTTCTGCCCGCCGGCCTTTGCTTCGGCGGGCAGGCACCCGGAAAAGACCTGCCGCCGGACGCGATAGACCGGCCAGCGACAGGCTTCCCGGTCCGGATGGCTGCGCCCCCGAGCAGCCGTCCGGACCGCACTGACCCGGAAGGCTCCGTCTCTTGGCTTTCGTCTCCGTCTCGTCTCCTGTGAAAGGGTCCGGCATGGCGCATCTTCCCTCCCGGAGCGTCGCCCATGAGGATGACACCCTCGTCGTGGTGCCGGCCCGTCACCCGCTGCGCTGGATTGCGGCGGCGCTGATCGCGGTTGTCGCCGTCGCCTTCATCCGGCTCGTCGCCATCAACCCCAATTTCCAGTGGGATGTGGTCGGCAAATATCTGTTCTCGCCGGTGGTGCTGAGGGGCCTCGGCCTCACCCTCTGGCTCACCGTCGTCACCATGGCGATCGGCGTCATTCTCGGCATTGTGCTCGCCGTGATGAAGCTCTCGGACAACATCCTGATCCGGGGCGCGAGTGAAACCTTCCTGTGGTTCTTCCGTGGTACGCCGGTTCTGGTCCAGATCATCTTCTGGTACAATCTGGCGGCGCTGTTCCCGCGCTATGCCATCGGCATTCCGTTCGGGCCGACTTTCTTCGAGGGCTCGATCAACGATCTCATCACGCCCTACACCGCCGCCATTCTGGCCCTTGGCCTGAACGAGGGCGCCTACATGGCCGAGATCGTGCGCGCCGGCATCCTCTCCGTGGGCGCCGACCAGCGCGATGCGGCCCGGGCACTGGGCATGACCCGCGCCAAGACCATGATCCGCATCATCCTGCCCCAGGCCATGCGCTTCATCGTGCCCCCCACCGGCAACCAGACCATCGGCATGCTCAAGACGACGTCGCTGGTTTCCGTGGTGGCTCTCTCGGATCTTCTTTACTCGGTCCAGTCGATCTACTCGCGGACCTATGAAACCATCCCTCTGCTGATCGTCGCCTGTGTCTGGTATCTGGTCGCGACGTCTGTCCTGACCCTCGGCCAGACCCGTCTGGAGCGCGTGTTCGGCAAGGGCCGGCGTCCGCAAGGCGGCGCCTGACGGAGAAAGCCCCCTCCGTCTCTCCCGGATCCCCGCCGGGTGCCCCCCCCCCGCCCGACGCCCTGAATGCAAGGTTTGCCTGCGATGAAATTCGGTCTCTTCAACCTCATGTCCTATCGTGACAATCCCGGTGGTCTGCCGGGGGTGATGTCCGACATGGACACCATGGTCGGCATCGCCGAGGATATCGGCTTCGACGTTGCCTGGTTCGCCGAGCATCATTTCACCAACTATTCCGTCTCCGTCTCGCCGCTGGTGATGGCCGGCTTTATTGCCGGTCGGCGGCGCAAGATCCGGGTGGGTGCGGCCGTTGTCGTGCTGCCGCTCTATCAGCCGCTGCGCATCGCCCAGGAAATCGCTCTCGTCGACCAGCTCTCGGAAGGCCGTTTCGTCCTCGGCGTCGGCACCGGCTATCAGCCCTACGAGTTCGACCGCTATGGCGTGAAGGTCGAGAACAAGACGGACATCTTCCTCGATTATTGGGAAGTGCTGGAACAGGCCCTGATGACCGGGCATGTGAACCATCGCGGCCCCTATGTCGACCTGCCGGAAACCGTGGTTCTGCTGAAGACCCGCTCCGGCGGCATGCCGCCGCTGTTCGTCACCTCCGTTGATCCGCGGGTGCTGAAGCGGCTCGCGAAGCACAATCCGGTGCCGTTCCTCACTGCCGGCTGGCGCGGCACCGAGGTGCTCTACGGCATGGCCGAGCATGCCCGCGGCAACTGGCAGACCGCCGGTCTCGGCGCCATGCCGATCGCGGTGCAGCAGTATATCCACGTCACCGACTCCAAGGCGGAGGCGCTGGAGGCGGCCGAACGGGCCCGCTTCGTCGCCCGCATGGTCGCCGCCTTCCGCTCGCCGGATGTGGCGCTCGCCGGCGGCTCCATGGTCGTCCCGCCGCCGCTGCCCGACGAGCCGCCGCTGGAGGTGTTCCGCGATAATCTGCTGATTGGCGACCCCCATCTGGTGGCCGAAAAGCTCATCGCCGAAATCCGCCGCCTCGGCATGACCCATTACAACTCCTTCTTCCAGTTCGGCGACATGCCCATCGCCCGGGCCGCGAAGTCGCTCTCGCGCTTCGGTGCCGAGGTGCTGCCGCTGGTGGAGAAGGAACTCGGTCCCCTCGACGCCATCGGCACCCCCGCTGCCGCTGCCGCCTGAGCCCATCCCCCCGGCCGCCGGCGCGCCTTGACCGCGACGCGGCTGCCCTTCGCAAGAAAGTCTGATGCCATGACGATCGCCCCCGAAAGTGTTGATGCCGCTGGCAATGCGGATCTCGACCGGCTGGTGAGCGAGGTTCTCGCTGCCTCCAACCGCGATCTCGCCCATTCCGAGACCCTGCCGCCGGAAGCCTATCATTCCGAAGCCTTCTTCAAGCTCGAGATGGAGAAGATCTTCAAGAAGGAATGGATCTCCATCGGCCACACCGGCCAGATCCCGAACCAGGGTGACTATTTCAGCTTCGACATTTTCGGCGAGCCGCTGGTGGTGGTGCGCGATCAGGGCGCCGTGCGGGTGATGTCCCGGGTCTGCCTGCATCGCTGGGCGCCGGTGGCCTCGGGCAAGGGCAACACCAAGCTGTTCTCGTGCCCGTTCCACCGCTGGGCCTATGGTCTCGATGGCCGTCTGGTCGCTGCGCCGCACATGGAAAAGGTGGCCGACTTCGAGGCCAAGAAGTGCGCGCTGCCGCACATCCGCTCGGAAGTTGTCGACGGCACCATCTATATCTGCTTCTCCGACGACACCCCGCCGCTCGCCCCGCGTCTTGCCGCCTTCTCGGAGCGGATGACCGGCTTCCGCATGTCGGAGCTGGTGGTCGGCTATTCCATGGAATTCACCTGCAACTTCAACTGGAAGATTGCGGTCGAAACCTTCATGGAGAGCTATCACCACATCGGCGCCCACGCGAAGACCCTGCAGGACAAGCATCCGGGCGGCCTTTCCTATGGCGAGGATGGTCACGAGGCATGGACTGGCGCCCATCAGCCGCTGCGTCCGGACCTGCCGACCGAAGAGAACATGACCTCCGGCCTGCCGCCGTTCGAAGGTCTTTCCGACGAGACCCGCCGCGACTCCGGCCTCTATGTCATCTACCCCTTCAACCTGATCGGCACCCACGCCGACCGCATCCACTGGACCACCCTCATCCCGGTTTCGGCCACCGAGACCAAGTGGATCCGCCATGTGCTGGTGCAGCCGGAAGCGCTGGAGCTGCCGAACTTCAAGGAAATCGCCGAGAAGCTCTACACCGCCGGCCGCGCCATCGCCGATGAAGATCTCGAAGTCAACGGCATGCAGCAGTTCGGCGCCATGTCCGACTATGCCCAGGTCGGGCGGCTGTCTCACCTCGAAAGCGCCGTGTGGCAGCTCTCTGACTATGTGCGGGATCGTATCCGCGGCTGATCGATTT
>JBBSSF010000089.1:0-9792 GCA_038242345.1 Hyphomicrobiales bacterium | reverse complement strand
GAGGCCGCTTCCCGGCCATATTCCCCGCCGGCGCTGGCCTGCCCGCGGGCGGCGTCCGCGCATTTCCTCGGCCCCGGCATATCGACAAGCCGGCCCGAACGGTGTAAAGGGCGCCACCTGAATAATCATCCGACGGACACACGCCGCTCGGGCGGACGTGCCTGTCCGGCTGTCCGGCAGTCACCAGCGACCCCCGGGAGGTCCCGGACGGGGCGCCAGGCGCCGGGGCCGGACCTCACCGTCCGCGACGAACTGAGCCGAGGCTTTGAGACCCATGAACATCATCGACGAACTCGATCGCGAGCAGATGGCCATCATCACGGCCAAGCGCGTTCTCCCCGACTTCGCTCCCGGCGACACCGTGCGCGTCAACGTGCGCGTCACCGAAGGCACCCGCACCCGCGTGCAGGCCTATGAGGGCGTCGTGATCGCCCGTTCCGGCGGCGGCCTCAACGAGAACTTCACGGTTCGCAAGATCTCCTATGGCGAGGGCGTCGAGCGCGTCTTCCCGATGTACTCCCCGATGATCGAGTCCCTCGACGTCGTCCGCCGCGGCAAGGTCCGCCGCGCGAAGCTCTATTATCTGCGTGGCCTGACCGGCAAGGCGGCCCGTATCGTCGAGAAGCAGGACCGCAAGCCGAAGGTCGCCGCTGCCGAGTGATCGGCCGCCGTGCCGGGCGTCCCGCCCGGCCCCTTCCCGGGCTCCCTGCCCCGCATCGTCCGGTTTCCGTCGGACCGACGCCCGCCCTTCCCGGCGGGCGTTTTCTTTTGCCCCCGCATGCGTGGCCGGCATGGCCCCTGCCCGCTTTCCCCCTGTCTGCCGGCCGCGCGCCGGTATAAGAGGTGTTCCCGGAACCCGACGGCACGGGGTGCGCCCATACGCCGCCGTCCGGGTCCCGGCAATCACGGGAGACGGGGCCGAGAGGCCGGCGCGCACCTTCGTGACCGGCAGGCCCCACAGGAGGGAGCCTCTCCATGACGGCGAGCTACGATCTGGTGCTGTCCGGCGGCACGGTCGTCAACCAGAACGGCATCGGGATCGCGGACATCGGCATCCGGGCGGGGCGATTCGCTGCCATCGGCGATCTCTCGACCGCCTCCGCCGCCGACCGCATCGACTGCACCGGCCTGCATGTGCTGCCGGGTGTCGTGGACTCCCAGGTCCATTTCCGCGAGCCGGGCCTCACCCACAAGGAAGACCTCGAAACCGGCTCCCACGCGGCCGTGATCGGTGGCGTAACGGCGGTGTTCGAGATGCCGAACACCAAGCCGCTGACCATCACCCCCGAGGCGATCGCCGACAAGGTGTCGCGCGGCCTGCACCGCATGCACTGCGATTTCGCCTTCTGGGCCGGCGCCACCGGCGAGAATTCCGAGGTCATGCCCGAGCTGGAGCGCCTGCCCGGCGTTGCCGGCATCAAGATCTTCATGGGCTCCTCCACCGGCGACCTGCTGGTGGCCGATGACGAGCACCTGACGCGGATCCTCTCCAAGACCCGCCGCCGCGTCGCCATCCACGCCGAGGACGAGATGCGGCTGGAGGAGCGCAAGGGCTACCGTGTCCCCGGCGATCCCACCTCCCACCCGGTGTGGCGCGATGCCGAGACCGCCTTCCGCGCCACCCGGCGGCTGATCGCCATCGCCGGGGCCACCGGCGCCCGGGTCCATGTGCTGCATGTGACGACGGCCGAGGAAATCACCTTCCTTGCCGGCCACAAGGATCTGGCCACCGTCGAGCTCACGCCGAATCACCTGTCCTTCGCCGTCGACGAGGATGGCGCGCGGCTGGGCACCCGGCTGCAGATGAACCCGCCGGTGCGCACCGCCGAGCATCGGGCGCGGCTGTGGTGGGGCATCAGCCAGGGCGTGGTGGATGTCATCGGCTCCGACCATGCGCCCCACACGCTGGAAGAGAAGGCGAAGCCCTATCCGGACTCGCCCTCGGGCATGCCCGGCGTGCAGACCCTCGTTCCCGTGCTCCTCGATCACGTCGCCAAGGGCCGGCTGAGCCTGCGGCGCTTCGTGGATCTCACCTCCTCGGGCCCGTGCCGCATCTTTGGCATGGCTGCCAAGGGCCGCATCGCCGTCGGCTATGATGCCGATCTCACCATCGTCGACCTCAAGCGCCGCGAGACCATCACCGACGCCTGGAGCGCCTCGAAGGCCGGCTGGACGCCGTTCGCCGGGCGCACCGTCACCGGCTGGCCGATCGGCACCATCATCCGCGGCCGCCGGGTGATGTGGGAGGGCGAGATCGTGACGCCGGCCACCGGCGAGCCGGTCCGCTTCGTCGAGACCCTGGCGGCGCGCTAGAGCATTTTCCGTTCGCTCAGGCTCACGGTAAACGCTCTAGTATTTTGATTTTACGCATTTTCTTCACGCGAACCGGTCTCCGCCCCGCTTGAAAATGCGCTCCCCGACAGAAAGAAAAGAAAGGCCGGCCTCCGCATCACCGGAGCCGGCCTCAAGGCGACACAGTCAGGACCGGCCGACCCCCTCGGCCGGTCTCTTCTTTTGTCTGGTATCACCTGGCCAGCGGCAGACCGTCGACGATCACGAACTCGGTCTCGGCACCGACGATGCCGAAATCATTGTCGTTGACGATGAGCAGGCGGCCATCGGGCAGAAGCCCCATGCCCTCGATCTTCTCGGGAAAGCGCGGGCTGGCGTCCTTGAGGGACGAGGCGACGAGGCGCTCGGTCTTCTTCACCGGCACGACGCCGGCGGTGGCCAGATCCACCTGTTCCAGGGTCGGCGTGGTATCGGCCTGGTCGAAGGCACCGCCGAGAATGCTGGTGGCCCCCGACAGGTCGATCTCGAACAGCTTGGCCACCTGGTCGGTGCGCTCGTCGACGAGGAAGCGGTCCCCGCCGAGCTGGGTCATCTCGGAGATGCGCAGGGACGACGGCCGCTTGGCATCCTTGGCGCCGGCGGCCTTGAAGCTGGTCCAGTCCTCGAGGGTGTAGACATATTCGGCCACCGGCGTCAGCGTCGTGGCATCGCCGTCCCGGCCGATGGCGAGCTTGATGAGCCGGGTGTTGACCGCGTCCTTGTAGGTATCCGCATCCGGATTGGCGAGCGGGTTCTGGACCATGGTGAAGAGGGTCTGGCCATCGGCGCCGAGCGCCAGGGATTCCAGACCGCGGTTGGCGTTGCGCTTCGCCAGCAGCGCCGGCAGGCTGCCCACCACCGGATAGCCGGCGCCCTTGAAGTCCTGCTCGGTGCCGGCCGGCACGAAGCGGCGGACGATGGTGCCGTCGGGCGCCACTTCGGCAATGCCGGTGGCATTCTCCTCGGCGATGAAGAAGCGGCCGTCGGGCAGGCGCACGAGACCTTCGGCGTCGATGCCGGCGGCCTTCAGCGGCAGCGGCGTGCCCTCGATGTCCCGGGCGAAATCCGTGGTCGCCCCCTTCAGCGGGGTGGGGATGCCGGTGACGGCCTCGCCGGCCGGCGTCTTCAGGGGCGTGGTGGAAACCACCTTGAAGGTCTTCGTCGCCGGATCGAGGGCGATCTCGTAGATGGAGACGGCATAGTCCGGCGTCGGATAGAGGCGGCCCTTGCCGGCCCTGGCGGCCTTGGTCGTCGCGGTGGCCTCCACCGCCGGGCAGGCATCCTCCTCGCCCAGACCCAGCGGCTCCTTCGCCTCGTCGCAGGTGAAGTTCGGGCCGCGGTCGCCGACGGTGAAGATGCGCGGCGTCGGGCCGGAGCGGTCGATGAAGATGGCCGAGCCGACGCCGACGGTCAGGTCCAGGGGCTTCGCGCCGGGCTTGGCCGACTGGGCGGAGGTGATCTTCAGCGCCTCCTGGCCGGGCGCGGCGGTGAACACGGTGATGTCGGCGGCAAGCGCCGTGCCGGAGAGAAGCGCAAGGCCGAAGGCGGCGGCCGCGAGACGACGGGACATCGGAGACCTCCGGAGAGAAGCGGGGCCCGCGCGCGGCGGGCGATGCCCCCCCGTTAGGCGCCGGATATGACAGGGCCATGACAGCCGGGCCCGCCGCCGGCAACCCGTGCCCCGGACCGGGGGATGCGGGAAAAATCCCGGGGTTCATGGAGGTGACATGTGGGCGGACTAGGGTCCGCCGCAACGCACCCCGCCCCCTGCCGCGCCGCCCCGTCCGGCCTCACGGGAGAGGACGCCGTGCCGATCCAGAGCATTTTCACGCGAAGTGGACACCGGTTCGCGTGAAAAAAAGCGGTCCCTCAAAAGATCAGAGTGCTTTCCGGGCGCCGGAGCGAACGGAAAAGGCTCGAGCCCCAAGATCAGCAGGTTTCCCATGCGATCCTTCCGGATGGCGACGTTCGCGCTCGCCCTTTCCACTGCCACGATGCTGGTGCCGGTGGCCTTTGCCGCCGATGCCGTCACGGAAATCTATCCGATCGACCGCGCCACGCTGCTGTCGGGCGGCAAGTTCGATTTCAAGGTCGAGTTCCCGGGCAAGGTCGACGAGAAGGCCATCTCGGTGAAGATCGGCGACAAGGACCTGAAGGACGTCTTCAAGGAGAAGGTGACCTACATCGCCGACGAGAACAACTCGGGCGGGTCCACCATCGAGATCAAGGGCGTGTCGGTCGACATCCCCGGCCTCTATCCGATCCGCGTGGAAGGCAAGGGCGCCGACGGCAGCACCTACACCCGCACGGTGACCTGGGACGTGTTCGGCACCTCGGCCAAGCCGAAGGCGAAGAACATCATCTTCCTGCTCGGCGACGGCATGACCGTTTCCATGCGCACCGGCGCGCGCATCATGTCCAAGGGCAACACCGAGGGCAAGACGAACGCCAAGCTGAACATGGACAGCCTGCCGCAGATGGCCTTCATCGGCACGTCCTCCACGGACTCGATCGCCGCTGACAGCGCCAACACCATGTCGGCCTACATGACCGGCCAGAAGTCGGCGGTCAACGCGCTCGGCGTCTATGCCAGCCGCGCCAAGGGCTCCCTCGACCAGCCGCGTCAGGAGACCATCGCCGAAGCCATGCGCCGCATGGTGCCGGAGACGTCCATCGGCGTCGTTTCCAATGCCGAGATCGAGGACGCGACGCCCGCCGCCGTCGTCTCCCACACCCGCCGCCGGGCCGACAAGGCCGAGATCGTCGGCATGTTCTATGACGTGAAGCCGGACGTCATCCTCGGCGGCGGCTCGGCCTATTTCCTGCCGCAGGCCACCCCGGGCTCCAAGCGCAAGGACGACATCGACTACATCGCCAAGTTCAAGGACGCCGGCTACCAGTTCGTGTCCACCAAGCAGGAGCTGGCGGGCGTGAAGGGCGAGGCCAACGGCAAGCTGCTCGGCCTGTTCCACACCGGCAACATGGACGGCGTGCTGGACGAGCGTCTCGGCACCGGTACCGTGAAGAAGTTCCCCGACCAGCCGGCCATCACCGACATGATGACCACCGCGCTCGGCACCCTCTCCAAGGATCCGGACGGCTTCTTCCTCATGGTCGAGGGCGCCCTCATCGACAAGTTCGAGCATCCGCTCGACTGGGATCGCGCGGTGTTCGAGACCATCACCTTCGACAAGCTGGTCGGCATCGCCCAGGACTTCGCCAAGACCCATCCCGACACGCTCATCATCGTGACCGCCGACCACACCCACGGCACCTCGGTGATCGGCACCATCAACGATGACACGCCGGGCGACGGCCGCGAGAAGGTCGGCACCTATGCCGACGCCGGCTTCCCGAACTATGTCGACGCCGATGGCGACGGCTATCCGGACAAGGTCGACGTGTCCCGCCGTCTGGCGATCTTCGCCAACAACTTCCCGGACTATTACGAGACCTGGGCGCCGAAGATGAACGGCCCGTTCGTGCCGGCCGTGAAGAACGAGAAGGGCGAGTACGTCGCCAACGAGGCCTACAAGGACTATCCGAACGCCGTGCTGCGCGTCGGCAACCTGCCGCGCTCGGCCGACACCGGTGTCCATGCCGTGGACGACGTCGTCCTCCAGGCCGTCGGCCCGGGCTCCGAGGAGCTCCATGGCTACATGGAGAACTCCGACGTCTACCGCGTGCTGGCCGACACCTTCGCCCTCGGCGTCAACGCCAGGAAGTGACCCGGCATCCACGTCGCTTGAAGATGCTCTAACGCATCCCGTCGCGGCTGCCCCCTGCGGACGGCGCCTGCCCGGTGCAGGAAAGCCGTCCGGAAAACGGACTGCCGGACACCCTTTTCCCGAGGGGCGTGCTGCGGACCGGCCGGTCCGATCATCCTGACCTTCGGCCGGCCCGGCGGGGTTTTTCCCCGTCCGGGCCGATCCGCGTTCCGACGGAGGCTCCGCCCGTGCCGGCATTTCCGCCCGCCCCCACCCGCCGCGCCGTGCTCGCCACCCTTGCCGGCGCCGCCCTTGCCGGCCGCATCGGCCCGGCCCGCGCCGCGCCGCCCGAACTCGGCTTCGGCGATCTCTACAAGAGCTTCGGCGTGCTGGGGCTCCAGTTTTCCGACAGGGTGGAGGCGCTGAAGGGCCAGACCGTGCAGATGAAGGGCTTCATGGCGCCGCCGCTGAAGGCCGAGGCGAAGTTCTTCGTGCTCTCGGCCATCCCGCTGGCGCTCTGCCCGTTCTGCTCCTCGGACGCCGACTGGCCCGACGACATCGTCGTCGTCTACCTCCAGAAGAAGCAGACCTTCGTCCAGTACAATGCCGGCATCCGCGTCACCGGCACCCTCGATGTCGGCCCGTGGATCGACCCGGAGACCGGCTTCGTCAGCCAGCTCCGCCTGCGCGATGCCGCCTTCGCCCAGGCCTGACGGAAGAAGGAGCCCGCCCGTGCCCGATCTTGTCGTCGAGGCGCTCCGCGTCTCCTTTCCGGGGCTTGCCGCACCGGTTCTCGATGTGCCCGCACTCACCGTGCGCGCCGGCGAGCGGGTGGCCATCACCGGGCCCTCAGGCTCGGGCAAGTCGACCCTCGTCAACATGCTGACCGGCCTTGACCGGCCGAAGACCGGCCGCATCCTCTGGGATGGCACCGATCTCGCCACGCTCGGCGAAGGCGGGCGCGACCGCTGGCGCGCCGGCCATGTCGGCCTCGTCATGCAGGACTTCCACCTCTTCCCCGGCCTCGATGCCTTCGAGAACGTGCTGCTGCCCGCCCGTCTCGGCCGCCTCCACGTGCCGGCGGACCTGAAGGAGCGGGCCCGCGCCCTCATCGCCCGGGTCGGCCTTCCCCGGCCGGAACAGGCGATCGAGACCCTGTCGCGCGGCGAGATGCAGCGGGTGGCCGTCGCCCGCGCCCTCCTCAACCGGCCCGGCATTCTGGTGGCCGACGAGCCCACCGCGTCGCTGGACGCCGAGGCCGGCCAGGTGGTGGCCGATCTCCTCGTCGAGCTTGCCGCCGCCGAGGGCGCCACCCTCATCGCCGTCACCCATGACGAGCGGCTGGCGGCGCGGGCCGACCGGCGCATCGCCCTGAAGGCCGGCCGCATCGTTGCCGACGGTCCCGTTCTGCCTGATGCCGCGGAGGTCCGGCCATGATCCCGTTCCGACTGATCGCAGCCGATCTCAGGCGGCACCTGCCGGGCGCGCTGATGATCGTGCTGCTGATTGCCGCCGCCACCGGCCTCGGCGTCGCCGTCACCCTGCAGGAGCGGGCGCTGCGGCTGGGCAGCGCGCGGGCCGCCGACCGGTTCGACCTCGTGGTGGGCGCCGCCGCCAGCGAGACCCAGCTGGTGCTGTCCTCGGTCTTCCTCCAGCCCTCGCCCCTGCCGCTGATGCCCGGCGACGTGCTGGCGAAGCTCGCCGCCGATCCGCGCGCCGCCTGGGTGGCGCCGGTCGGCTTCGGCGACAATTTCGAGGGCTATCCGGTCGTGGGATCGGCCACCGCCTTCATCACCGATGGCGGCCGCAGCGCCCCGTCGGAGGGCCGCAGCTTCGAGCGCATGAGCGAGGCGGTGATCGGCTCCGCCGTGCCCATGCCCCTTGGCGCGCTGGTGAAGCCCCAGCACGGCGCCGCCGGCGAGGGCGGCCACACCCACACAGAATTCGCCTACACCGTCGTCGGCCGCATGGCCCCCACCGGCACCCCCTGGGACCGGGCGATCCTCGTGCCCGTCGAAGGCGTGTGGCGCATCCACGGCCTCGGCCATTCCCATGAGGACGGGGACGACCATGACGGGTCGGATCACGACCACGACCAGGACGGCGCGCCGGACCATGCCGCCGCCGACCATGACCATGAGGCCGACGGACATGAGGCCGACGGGCATGACGCCCACGCCGCGGATTTCGACGCGCCGCTCAGCCACTGGGATGCCGACGGCCCGGGCGTGCCGGCGATCATCGTCAAGGCGCGCTCGATTGCCGATGCCTACCGGATGCGGCAGGACTATCGCCATGCGCCCACCCTCGCCGTCTTCCCGGCGGAGGTGCTGACCCGGCTCTATGCGACGCTCGGGGATGCGCGCCGCGTCCTCACTCTGGTGGCGCTGGGCACGGAAGCACTGGTGGCGGCCTCGGTCATGCTGGTGACTGTCGTGCATCTCGGCCAGCGCCGGCGCGAACTCGGCGCGCTGCGGGCGCTCGGCGCCTCGCGCGGGGTGATCTTCGGCCTCGTCTGGAGCGAGATCCTCAGCCTCATCGGCGCCGGCGTGGCGCTGGGCTTCGGCATCGGCTATGTCGGCGCCCGGCTCGTCTCCGGCGTGCTGGAAAGCCAGAGCGGCATCCATCTGCCGGTGGTCTTCGAGCCGGAGGATCTGGGCTTCGCGCTGATGCTGCTGGGGATCGCCGCCGTCATCGCCGCTGTCCCGGCGCTGCTCGCCTTCCGCCAGCCCCCGGCCGCCGCCCTGCGGAGCTGACCCGTCGGGCTCAAGCCCTCTTTTCCGGCAAGAAAAGCTGGAGGGACCGGGAGGCTCAAGCCTCCCGGTCGGGGGCTTTTAGGGGCGGACAGCCCCCGAATGGAGCGTCATACCAAAGATCCTTGAAAAGGACTCTTTGGTATTCCGATGCAGATTTCTCATGCCATTGGGGCATATGAGAAATCTGCTGCCCGTCAGGCGCGCGGATGCGATCAGCACTTGCGTGCCTGGCATCAAGCCGCCGGCGGCTCGTAGATCACGTAGATCTTGCGCAGCGGCTCCAGCGTCTCCCAGAAGCCGGTGAAGCCGGCAGGAATGGCAAAGGAATCCCCGGGGCCGAATTCCCAGCTCTCGCCGGCCTCGTTGGTGAGGCGGGCGCGGCCTTCGAGGAAGGTGCACACCTCCTCCTCGCCATAGGAGACTTCCCACTTGCCGGGGGTGCAGGCCCAGATGCCGGTGTGGAAGCGGCCGGTGGGATCGGAATAGGCATTCCAGGTGGTGGTGGCGGGATCGCCGGCCACGACACGGGCAGGCCTGCCGGGCTCGCCGGTGCCCGTGGCGGCGCCGAGCGGAATGATCTTCTTCAACGCGGTCATCGCCGGTCTCCGTCTGTGGCCGGCCGCCCGGACGGGCAGAATTCCCCCCGACGGGGGCTCCGGCCGGCCGGCAGAGCCCCGGCCGGCGATATAGCACATCCGCGGCCGCGCCGGTTCACGCGGCTGGTCTCATCTCGTGAAGCCGATCGGCAGGGTGAGGGAAATCCGGCCCTGACCGGGGAAGACATCCTCCGGCAGCGCCGGCAGCGGATTGGAACGGTTCACCAGATCCACCGCCTCGGCATCGAGCTTCGGATCCCCCGACCCCCGGGCAAGCCGGGCCGAGAGCACCCGGCCCGCCCGGTCGATGGCGCTGGTGACCGGACCCGTCGCCGGCCGGCGGACCCGGTCGAGGGGCCGCGTGTGGCGGACGAGATGGGCCAGCAGCCGGCCGCGCCAGGT
>JBBSSF010000088.1:0-9870 GCA_038242345.1 Hyphomicrobiales bacterium | reverse complement strand
GTCGTTGATCGGCCGGCCTTCCAGCCCCGGCGTCATCGGTGCGGCGGCGATCACGGTGCCGGTGCCATCGACGAGCAGGATCTGCCGGCCGGTGTCGGTCGCCTCAGCCGGCAGGGCACCGGCGAGGCGCGCCTGCGCCTCCGACCGTCCCTCACGCGCGGTGAGGGCGGCGGCCTCGGCATCGAGACGCTCGCCGATCAGGCTCGCCATCAGGTCGAGCCGGGTACGGGTCTCCTGCTCGGTCGCCTGATAGTCGCCGAACAGCACGGCGATCCGGTAGGCGATCAGGACGGCGATGAACACCACGCTGAGCAGCGGGATCATCCGCCGGAAAATCGGTTCGAATTCGAGAAGCTGGCGATAGGCGGGGGCCGCCAGCAGCTTCACATGGCCCGAAAGCGCGAGGGGGGCGGCCCGGCGGGAGCGGGCCCGTGCGCCAGTGCGCACGACCGCTGTCGCCTTGTCCGCAGCCCGATGGGCGAACAGAGCCCACGGCACGCGCCGACGCACGGGCGCGTCGGGAGTGTCCGCACGCGCCATGAAACCTTACCTCTTGTCTTCAAACCGGTCCGGATGCCGGAGGGAGAGCCGGCGGGGGAACGCTGATACACGACCGCGATTCGGCCATCGCTCCATCCGAATCGGTGCCATTTGACGGGACCGCGCCCACAAAGTCCAGAGCCAGAAACGGGAATGATTTTCTCATTCCCGTTTCCCCGAGGTGCCATCGGAGCATGAAATGCCGACAGCTTCCGGATGTGGGCGGTTGATTTGGCTTGTCTTCCGGCCGCTTATGTGATCCGCAGCTCAGGCGAGGCTGCGGCTGGCGATGTCGGCCACATCCGGCGAGAGCCCGGGCGCCTCCGCCACCCGCCGCAGCGCCGCCTCGGCCAGCGCGCGGCGCACCGGCTCCAGTGCGCGCCAGGAGCGGAAGGCGGCCAGAAGGCGTGCCGCCACCTGGGGGTTGGCCTTGTCCAGGGACAGCACCGTCTCGGCCACGAAGCTGTAACCGGCGCCATCGATGCGGTTGAACTGCACCGGATTGCCGCTGGCAAAGGCGCCGATGAGGGAGCGCACCCGGTTCGGGTTCTGGAAGGAGAAGGCCGGATGGGCGGTCAGCGCCTTCACCCGGCCGAGGGTGCCGTCCTGGGGGGCGGTCGCCTGCACGGTCAGCCACTTGTCGATGGCGAGCGCATCGCCGGCATGGCGGGCATAATAGGCCGCGAGCGCGCCTTCCGCCGTCGGTGCGCCGGAGACCACCAGGGTGGAGAGCGCCGCGATGCGGTCGGTCATGGTATGGGCGGCCTCGAAATGGGTGCTCACCCGGTCAAGGGCATCCGGCGTGCCGGTGGTGGCGAGAAGGTCGAGCAGCACGTTGCGGAAGGAGCGCCGGCCGGCGCTGCGGGCATCCGGGCTGAAGGCCCCTTCCGGACCGATGGCGGCGAGGGTGGTGCGGATGCGCTCGGCAAGCCGGGCCGCGATCGCCTGGCGCACGGCCTGCCGGGCCGCCGCAATCGCGCTCGGGTCGACATCGGAGCCGATCTCCCGGGCGATGTCGGATTCGCCGGGCAGCGTCAGCATCAGGGCGCGGAAGGCCTCGTCGAGGGCCCGGTTCTCCATCACCGCGCCGAAGGCATCGGCGAGCACGGTCTGGTCGGCGACGGGCGCGCCGGCGCGCACGGCGGCGACCGCCGCCAGCACCGCATGGAGGCCGAGGCTCTGGGCCGCCTGCCAGCGGTTGAACGGATCGGCATCCTGCCGCATCAGGAACAGCCGGTCGGCGTCGGTCAGGTCATCCTGAAGCCGAACGGGCGCCGAGAAGCCGCGCATGAGGGACGGCACCGGCCGGGCGCCGAGACCGGAGAACACCACGGTCTGGGTCGGTTCGGTCAGCTCCAGCACGTCATCGGTGACGGTGGCGCCGACCACGCCGGCATAGTCCATGTCCTCGCCATTCGGGCCGACGAGGCCGAAGCGGACAGGGATGACATAGGGCAGCTTTTCCGGCTGGCCCGGGGTGGGCGGGCAGGTCTGGGAGAGGTTCAGCGTCAGGGTCTGCGCCACCGGATCATAGCTGGAGGTGGCCGTTACCACCGGCGTGCCCGACTGGACATACCAGCGGAAGAAGGCGCCGAGATCCCGGCCCGTCACCTCGGCAAAGCAGGAGACGAAGGTCTCCACCGTGGTGGCCTCGCCATCATGGCGGGCGAAATAAAGGTCCATGCCGGCGCGGAACTTCTCCGGGCCGATCAGGGTCTTCAGGGCGCGGATCACCTCGGCGCCCTTCTCGTAGACCGTCGCGGTGTAGAAGTTGTTGATTTCGCGATAGAGGTTCGGCCGCACCGGATGGGCAAGCGGGCCGGCATCCTCGGCGAACTGCATCGCCCGGAGGCCACGCACATCCGAGATGCGCTTCACCGGACGGGAGCGCTGGTCGGAGGAGAATTCCTGATCGCGGAAGACCGTGAGGCCTTCCTTGACACACAGCTGGAACCAGTCGCGGCAGGTGATGCGGTTGCCGGTCCAGTTGTGGAAATATTCGTGGGCAATCACCGCCTCGATGCCGGCATAGTCGGCGTCGGTCGCGGTGTCGGGGTCGGCCAGAACATATTTGTCATTGAAGACGTTCAGGCCCTTGTTCTCCATGGCGCCCATGTTGAAGTCGGACACGGCGACGATCATGAAGATGTCGAGATCATATTCGCGGCCGAAGGCTTCCTCGTCCCAGCGCATCGAGCGCTTGAGGGAATCCATCGCATAGGCGACGCGGCCTTCCTTGCCGTGCTCCACATAGATGCGGAGATCGACGCTGCGGCCGGACATGGTGACGAAGGTGTCCTTGAAGACCGCGAGATCACCGGCCACCAGCGCGAACAGATAGCTCGGCTTGAAGAAGGGGTCGTGCCAGATGGCGAAATGGCGGTCCGTGCCGGCGATGTCGCCGGCGGCAATCAGGTTGCCGTTGGACAGAAGCACCGGCGCCTCGGCCTTCCGCGCCTCGATGCGCGTCGTGTAGATGGCGAGCACGTCCGGCCGGTCGAGAAAATAGGTGATGCGGCGGAAGCCCTCGGCCTCGCACTGGGTGCAGTAGTTGGAGGACGTCCGGTAAAGGCCCATCAGCTTGGTGTTGGCCGCGGGCGCGATGCGGGTGGTCAGCTCCAGCAGGAAGGGCTCGGCCGGCGGCGCGAGCAGGGTGAAGCCCTGGGAGGTCGCGACGAAGGCATCGGCCTTCAGGGGCGTGCCGTCGATGGCGCCGGCAACGAAGGTCAGCTCGTCGCCATCCAGCACCAGCGGCGTGCCCGGGGCGGTGCCTTCCCGGCGGGAGAAGGCGAGGCGGGAATGGACGATGGTCTCGGCGGGGTCGAGACGGACATCGAGGTCCACGGTCGCGATCGCGTAAGGGGTCGGCCGATAGTCCTCGAGGCGCACGACCTGTCCGCTTTCGGTCTTCATCGTCGTTCCTTTCCCGTCCGGCGACCGGGCCGCGAAGATGCGAACCGGTCGCCGGCTCTCTTTAGGCGTTCGGGGTCGTCATGGCGAGAGGGAATGCGGCCCGCCCGTCGCGGGCCGTCTCCGGGCCGGATCACTTGGTGCCGAACATCCGGTCGCCGGCGTCGCCAAGGCCCGGGACGATATAGCCATGGGAGTTCAGATGGTCGTCGATGGCGGCCGTCACCACCGGCACGTCCGGATGGGCGCCGCAGAAGCGCTCGACGCCTTCGGGGGCTGCCAGCAGGCACACGAACTTCAGATCCGTGGCGCCGCGTTCCTTCAGCCGCTCCACCGCGGCAATGGCGGAGTTGGCGGTTGCCAGCATCGGGTCGAGCACGATCACCCGGCGCTCGGCGATGTCCTCGGGGGCCTTGAAATAATATTCCACGGCGACCAGGGTCTTCGGATCGCGATAGAGGCCGATATGGGCGACGCGGGCCGAGGGCACCAGATCGAGCATGCCTTCCAGAAGACCGTTGCCGGCGCGCAGGATGGAGGCAAACACCAGCTTCTTGCCGGCGATCACCGGCGCTTCCATGGTCGTCAGCGGCGTCTCGATGGTGGTGGTCTCAAGCTCCAGATCGCGGGTCGCCTCATAGCACAGCAGCATCGCGATCTCGCGCAGCAGCCGGCGGAACTCGACAGTCGGCGTGTCCTTCTCGCGCATCTTGGTCAGCTTGTGCTGCACCAGCGGGTGGTCGATCACCGTCACATTGCTCATGGGATGCGCCTCGCGAGGAAATCCGGATGTCATGGCCGGCCCGGCTCCTGAAGGGAGGATCAGGGAGTCGGACGCCGGGATTGGGGTGACGGAATTAGAGCAATCCCGTCACCGGGTCACCAGAGGCAGGGCGGGCCCGGGGATGCGACCAATGGGCCTCTCCCGGTTCCTCCGGGCTGCCGGGCTCAGAACACCGTGCCGTCGCTGACGATCACCAGCGGCGGGCCGCCATCGGCCCGGAACCGCCGCGCCAGCCGCCGTCCCGCCGCCCAGGTGCCGCCTTCCAGCACGGCCGCCAGCGGCAGCTCGTCTGCCGTCAGCGACAGCTTCGTGTGGATCAGCTCCGCCACCCGGTCGAGAAGGGCGACGGTGAGGGCGCGCCAGGCCACCACCAGCGGATCATCCACGGTGAGCGGCCGGGTGGCGTCCGCCGGATTGCGCAGCGCGATCACCCCGGTGTCGAGAAAGAGGCCGCCATTGCGATATTCCGGCAGGCCGGTGAGACCATCCAGATCGGTCACCGTCAGCCCGGCCCAGCCAAGCGGCTCCAGCAGGGAATAGGACAGCCACTGGGACAGCTTGTGGAAGGGCACGAGCCCCTCGGTGGCGTCGCCCGTCACCAGCGCCGGATGGCGCCAGCAGTCGCCGAGCGGCACCCCGGCGAGCGTCAGCCGGCTCGGCCAGATGGGGCCGAGGGCATCGAGCACGGTTTCCAGGATCCGCTCGGCCGGAAGCCGGCCGTTCTCGGCCACGGCCATCAGCGCGTCGATGATGCCGCCGGGCCGCGGCGTGTCCTTCAGCGCAAACACGTCCGGCCGGCTGGCGACGACCTCGCCGAGGCGGGCGATCAGCCCGGCGCGGCCATCGACACCCACGAGGGGATTCGCCGGTCCGGCCTGAAAGGCATCGGCCAGACGGGCGGGCTCAAGCCCCGAGAGCGCCGCCACATCGGCCCGGAACGGCCGGGCGGGATCGGCGGAAAACAGGCCGGCGACGAAGGCATCGAAACTTGCGACCGCAAGGCCCTCGGAGCGGGCGATGCGGGTGCCCGAGGCCGGATCGGCATAGGCCCAGTCCGGCCCGGCGCCGGCATCCAGCAGCACCGAGACGATGGCGAGATCGGCCGCCGCCCGGGCCTTTTCCACCGGATCGGCCAGTGCCGGGGTGTCGCGCACCAAGAGCGGCCAGCGGTCGATGCCGCCGGCGGAAAAATGCCGCCAGCGGGCGTGCGGCGGGATCTGGAGCGCCGGATAGGCATTGCACATCGTCGCGATGGTCTCGTCGGCAGCGGCTTCCAGCCGCGAGAGATCGACGGTCAGCTCGGGGATCCGGTCGGCTTCGGCCAGCGCCAGCATCTGGTGGGCGCGGGCGCGCACGGCGCGGGCCGACAACAGCGAGCGGGCGAGCACCGCCGGATCGGCAGGGGCGAGGGTCGTCACGAACAGCGCGTCCTTGGGGCGTGAAGCGGATCCCCCGGCCCGCGAAACAGCAGGGGGCCGGAGATCCGGAAAAGGCGGCGGCCAGCCCGGGGAGGCCGGCCGGAGCGGGGCTCAGAACTCGTCCAGCGGCCGGCCGACGGTGGAGCGCAGGTCGTCCGCCGATGGCGTCGCCCCGGGCGGCGCGTAGTAGCCGGCGTACTTCTTGGCTTCCAGCTCCACCTTGGCGTCGTCGGGCACCAGCTCGTCGGGGATCGGCACCCGCTCGACGATCTCGATGCCGGAGCCGGTCACGGCGTCATATTTCATGTCCGACATGGAGACGAAGCGGTCGATGCGGGTGATGCCCAGCCAGTGCAGCACATCGGGCATCAGCTGCTGGAAGCGGGCATCCTGCACGCCGGCGACGCATTCCGTGCGCTCGAAATAGGTCGCGGCCTGATCGCCGCCTTCCTGGCGCTTGCGGGCGTTGTAGACGAGGAACTTGGTCACCTCGCCAAGGGCCCGGCCTTCCTTGCGGTTGTAGACGATGAGGCCGGCGCCGCCGCGCTGGGCTTCCAGCACGCATTCCTCGATGCCGTGGATGAGATAGGGCCGGCAGGTGCAGATGTCGGAGCCGAACACGTCGGAGCCGTTGCACTCGTCATGCACCCGGCAGGTCAGGCGGCGCTTCGGATCGGCGATCGCGGCCGGGTCACCGAAGATATAGAGCGTGATGCCGCCGATCGGCGGCATGAACACGTCCAGATCCGGCCGGGTGATGAGCTCGGGATACATGCCGCCGGTCTGCTCGAACAGGATCCGGCGCAGGCTGTCCTCGCTGGTGCCGAAGCGCTCGGCAATCGCCGGCAGGTGCCAGACCGGATCAATCGCCGCCTTGGTGACGGCGATGTCGCCGGTTTTGCGCACGATCTCGCCATCCACCGGAATCTTGTCCTGGCGCATGCGGTCGAGCAGCTCGGGCAAGGTGAGCCGGGCTTTTGTGATCGCAATCGTCGGACGGATGTCCACCCCTTGGGCGATCAGGTCGCCGAACACCGAGCCGACCATGTGGCCATAGGGGTCGAGGGAGACGATCTTGCCGGGCTCGGTCCACTGGGGGTGCGGGCCGATGCCGACCACCGGGGCGGTGTTGGTCAGGTCCGGGCGCTGGATCGGGTTGAGGGCGCCGGCGGAGACCGCAAGGGCCCGGTAAACCGAATAGGATCCGCCGTGGGTGCCGATGGCGTTGCGATCGCCGATCCGGGTCACGGTGCCGATGATCGGGCCGCGCTCGGCCGGGGTCGGCGCATTCCAGGTGACCGGAAAGCGCACCGGCGCGCCGGCGCCCGGATGGGAGGTGAGACGGATGTGGGTGGGTCGATTGGCCATGCTGGACATGAAGGAACCTGAGGGCCTTTCAGACAGGAAACGTTGACTATCCGTGATTTCAAATCGGCCTGCCAAGCAAAAAGTCTGTCCGCCCGCCGCGACCGGAGGGCGCGGCGGGACGGGGTTGTCCACAGGGCGAATCGGACTGATCCTTCCCGGTTGACGGACGCCCGGTTTCGCGGCCCTTGCGGCGGGCGTGGCCGGCCCTCATATCCGCCGGACGGGTGCCGACCGGGCCGGTCCCGGCCGGTGTCTCCGTCCCGGATGCTGCACTCGAAAGCTCGAAAGGAAGACGGATCCATGAGCGGCCTTGGCCTGTTGGGCACCATTTTCGTCGGCATTCTCGCGGGCTGGATCGCCGAGAAGGCGCTCAACCGCAATCACGGCCTCATCAAGAACCTGATCGTTGGCCTGGTCGGTTCCTTTGTCGGCGGCGGCATCGCCAACGCGCTGCATCTGAACATCGCCCCGGGCATCGTCGGCAGCCTGATCGTCTCGGCGGTCGGCGCCATCGTGTTCCTGTTCCTGCTGGGCCTGTTCCGGCGCTGAGCGGCCCCGAAGATCCGGGCCGTGCGTTTCGCGCATGGGTGCCGGCCGGGGCTCCGCCCTCGACGCCGGTGCGGCGGACCGGTAAAGTTGCCGACACAGGAAAGGCTGCCGCCGGACAGGGCGGCGTCCGGGAGGATCAGGGCTGTGGCGCGCGCTCAAGGCGCGCCCGGCCGGACATCCCGGGCGCAAGGGGAGGGTGTCGCATCCATGGTCACGGTGCTCGATACGGTGAAGGAGCGTCCGCGTCATCCGGAGAAGGCGAAGCGCCCGGATTCGCCCGTGGTGGCCAAGCCCGCCTGGATCCGCGTGCGTGCCCCCGGCTCGCCGGTCTATAACGAGACCACGGACATCGTGCGCGACAACAAGCTCGTGACCGTGTGCGAGGAAGCCGGCTGCCCCAATATCGGCGAGTGCTGGTCCAAGCGCCACGCCACCTTCATGATCCTCGGCGACACCTGCACCCGCGCCTGCGCCTTCTGCAACGTGCGCACCGGCATGCCGGGCCCGGTCGACGAGGACGAGCCGCGCCGCACCGCCGATGCCGTCGCCAAGCTCGGCCTCCAGCATGTGGTCATCACCTCGGTGGACCGCGATGATCTGGCCGATGGCGGCGCCGCCCATTTCGCCGCCGTCATCCGCGCCATCCGCGCGGCCTCGCCCGAGACCACCATCGAGGTGCTGACGCCGGATTTCCTCCGCAAGCCCGGGGCGCTGGAAGTGGTGGTCGAGGCCAAGCCCGACGTCTTCAACCACAATCTGGAGACCGTGCCGTCCCTCTATCTGACGGTGCGGCCGGGGGCGCGCTATTTCCACTCCATCCGCCTGCTGCAGCGGGTGAAGGAGCTGGATCCGTCCATGTTCACCAAGTCCGGCATCATGGTCGGCCTCGGCGAGGAGCGCAACGAAGTGCTCCAGCTCATGGATGACCTGCGCACGGCGGAAGTCGATTTCCTCACCATCGGCCAGTATCTCCAGCCGACCCGCAAGCATCACCCGCTCGATCGCTATGTGACGCCGGACGAGTTCAAGAATTACGAGACGGTGGCCTATACCAAGGGCTTCCTGATGGTGTCCTCCAGCCCGCTCACCCGCTCGTCCCATCATGCGGGCGAGGATTTTGAGCAGCTGAAGGCGGCGCGTGCCGCCAAGCTCGGGGCGTGATGGAGGCGCGGCGGGGCAGCGACGGCCGGGCGCTTCTGGTCTGGACACTGGCAAGCGCGGCGACGGCCGGGCTGATCCTGCTCCTCGACCGGGCGGTGCGGCTCGACTGGCCGCCCGTCCTCTGGCCCTTCGTGCTGATGACCCTCTATGCGCTGTGGATGGCGGGGCCGGCGGCTTCGCTGGTCGCCTTCCTGCGCTTCGTGCCGTGGGTGGGGCCGCGCATCGGGCCCGGCTTCTGGCGCTTCTGGGCCGCGACGGCGCTTCTGGCCGAACTGGCGCTGGCCGGGGTGGTCATCGGGGTGTGGCTTCACACGGGGGACCATGGATTCAATCCCGTGAAGCTGGTAAGCGCCTTTGCGGTGCTCCTGGCTGTGGTATCGGCCGTTGCGGGAGCCATCTATTGGGGATTGGCGGCCCTCCTGCGGGCGGTGCCCGCCGGCTGCTTCCGGGCGGATGTCTGATGCCTTCCTTCGAGACCACGCGCCGCGTCCGTCATTCTGCCGACGACATGTTCCGGCTGGTGGCGGATGTGGAGGCCTATCCGGGATTCGTGCCGCTGTGCCAGTCGCTGAAGGTGCGCGGCCGGCGCACGCTGCCCGATGGCCGCACGGTGCTGATCGCCGACATGACGGTGGCCTACAAGGTCGTGCGCGAAAGTTTCACCTCCCGCGTCACCCTGGATCCGGAGCACCGGCGCATCGACGTCGAATATCTGGACGGTCCCTTCCGCCATCTGGAAAATCGCTGGACCTTCATGCCGACGGCGACGTCGGAGGTGTCGGAAATCCGCTTCTTCATTTCCTACGAGTTCAAGAGCCGCGCCCTTGGCGCGCTGATGGGCACGGTGTTCGACGGCGCCTTCCGCCGCTTCGCCGAAGCCTTCGAGGCCCGTGCCGATCAGGTCTACGGCATCGCCTGAGACAGGCTCCGGGGCCGGCCCTAGCGGGCATCCGGATTTTCCTGATCTGCGTTCGCTCTTGACGATGACCCTCCGGTGCCCTTTCAGTGTCGCGGCCGGTCCGTTCCGGCCGGTCAGTCCTGATGAAAGTCCGTCGCCATGTCCGACAAGATCCGCATCGCAGTTCTCGGCGCCTCCGGCTACACCGGTTCGGAGCTGGTCCGCCTGCTGGTCCGTCACCC